>NZ_JABXKN010000067.1:0-233528 GCF_017115065.1 Nostoc sp. JL23 | reverse complement strand
TTAGGTTTTGAGCTTACTCCTCAGCCCCAAGCAAATACTGTTTCTTAGGAGAGGGTTAGTCAAATTTCTATTTTGGTCAGGATGTCGCCCCGGTGAGGCTTTTGCACTAACTTGGGGAGACATCTCAGATGATTGCTGCAAAATTCGTATTAACAAATCACGTAATTTATACCGGGTATTGAAAAGCACCAAGAACTGAGTCAAAAGGACATTTCCAACCGTCCCAGGCTCTAAACTTCAAAAATTGCTGCTTGAGATCAAACCGTCTTGTAACCTCAACACCTTAGTTTTTACAGATGAGTCCGGCAATCCGTTATCTTCTGCTGTGCTGCAAAAAGTATGGAACGGACACACCTCAAAAATAAACGGGCGTGAATATGTCTCTTTGGGAGTTCTTAAAGAATTGGTAAAAAAAGGAAGCTTGCCCTTCTACCTAAAACCATATTCAACTCGCCACACCTTTGCTACATGGGCAATTACTCAAGGCGTTTCACCCGATAAAGTCGCCCGATGGATTGGGGACAAGGTAGAAACCGTTTTGAGATATTACTGCCATCCACAGGTAGTGGAGGCAGATTGCCCAGATTTTTAGTTTCTACTCAAATGCTACTCAAAACTTGGTTGTAAAGCCTTAAACCTTGGGCTGTGAGGTAGTCTTTTCTAAGCATGTTCGTTTTTCAATGCTAAACGAACAAGTCCATAACAGACTAGGGCATTAGCAATCAGAAAGAGGCGTGCTAAGTTACCAGTTCCTAATCCCCAGACTGCGGGATCGAAAAACGCACTTGTAGTTAAGCACGCGGCTACACCTAAAGTTGAACCAATGGCAAACCATTTCCAACTAGGATGTCCCAGCAGCAATGCCATTAACACAATGGGAATTAGTACGCTGGCAAATAGGGGATTCAAGGCATCAGTTCCCTGGAGAGTATTACCTAGTTCGGGAATTGAACTGCCCAAAACCCGGAAAGGCCATTGGGGAAGATCAAAAATATAGATTCCCTTGAGGAAGAATAATCCAGAACTGCCGGCAATTAGTCCACTAGATAAAGACCAACTCCAAGTAAAGGGGAAGTAAACCCGTAAAAACCAAGCTAGCAGATAGGAACCAACTACCATTAAAATCTTGGGTAAGAGTGCGATCGCACCACCATCAATCCAAAAGCCAGGGTTAAGATAGCCGTTATCCCGTAACCACCGAAAGAAATCTGGAAAACTGATTTGTCCGCTAAAGGCTAGTTTGACTGCTGCTTCTGCATTGAGTTGTCCAGCGCCATAATAGTTCAAACCATCATCCTGGATAACTCGCGCTGACTGTTTGAGGACTTTTAACACTTCATCTGGTTCTTTGATGCCAGCAGCTTTAATTAATGCTGCAACACCAGCAACGTGGGGAGAAGCCATGCTTGTACCCTGGAAGCCCAGAAATACGCCTTCGCCCTTTTCATCGATAGTTTCTTGGAGAATCTTACCAGCTTCACTACCACCAGGAGCAGAGATATCTACCCCAGCACCAAAGTTAGAATAGGGCGCTCTTTCGCCATCTGGGCCAATTGCCGAAACGCCGATGACGTAGGGATAGCGGGCAGGATAGCTTGCTCCATTGGTATTTTCATTTCCGGCTGCAGCGATGATCACTACACCTTTTCTATGGGCATACTCGATCGCTTGTTTCATCAACTGGCTTTCACCGCCACCACCCAAACTCATATTAATTACATCTGCGCCTTTATCAGCAGCAAACTTAATCGCTTCGGCAATATCGGCAACAGTACCACCACCATAAGAACTGAGTACCTTCAGCGGCATCAGACTAGCTTCGTAGGCAATTCCTGCAACGCCATATTTATTATTTGTGGCTTGGGCAATAGTTCCAGCAACATGAGTACCGTGGCCGTTATCGTCTGTGGCTTCTTCTCGGTCGTTAACAAAATCATAGCCCTTGACGAATTTTGTCTCATACAAGTCGCGAACTTTGGTAATTCCGGTGTCAATAACTGCGACTGTGATGCCACTGCCTTTGGTTTGACTCCATGCGCCTTCAATACCGATTTTGTGCAAGTTCCACTGCTTGCTGTAATATTGGTCATTAGGGCCAGTTAATGAAGGACTTGCTTCTTCATCTTCTTGGGGTGTTAAAAATTCTCCCAGCCAAGCGACTTCACCTGGTTGAGGAATCTTGCTGTAGATATAGTTTGGTTCAATGAATTCTGTAGCTTGGGCAAACTGAGATTTTTTCAGTTCTTGGAGCCGTTGGCGATCGCCCTTGATAATATACACATTATCTTTTTTAGAAAACTTGTTGTCTAATTGGGGTGTAACGTTGTATTGTTTGGCGATCGCTTGCAAATCCTGTTCCACCACAAGTGATGGAATATCTTCCCGAAAATCAAGCAAAATCGTCTCAAACTCTCCTTTAGCTGCCAATCCCTGAAAATTCAGGAAACCAAATATGGCAGCTCCCAGCCCAATGACAAACAAGCACCATAATATAAGTTTTCTCATATTAACTCATCACCGCTTTTTGCCAGTTTGCTCATACCATAACTTATCTGGACTCCTTGTTGGTAGATTTTGCACTTTTAGTTACAAGTTTCACTCAGGACTGAGGATTTTTTTTAACGATGGAACGTGGTCTTTTGTGGTTGCCGCTGTTAGTAATGTTTTTCTGGTTGGCTTGGCAAGGCTCAAAGGAGTATCAAAAAGTCGAAGCCTATCGCACTTGGGCAGAGCAATTTGAACGGGCCAAGTATGATATTTATGCTGTATTAGGTCAAAAATATAACAATATCACTTGGGGAAAACCCACGCCTCAAGGGCCTATTAAACTAGAAACATTCTCCTTGCTTGATATCAAACAAATCCAGTTTTTAGTAGATGAAAAATCAGTAGATGTAAACAATCCACCGGATAAAGGTCGTTCTATAGAATTAGAATTTCTATTTTCCGAATCTACTAACTCAGTGCGGGTTCCGTTTACAGAAATCCCTTTGGCAGCAGAATGGGGGAAGTTTTTGCAGGGGCGATTACAAGACTTGCGATCGCAACCACAGCAGTAGTTATATTAAAACTATAAGTTCCAAATAGTACGGCTATTTCTAGTCAAAAATTTAGATCGCTACTGGTGATATGATTCATGGGTAACGACGTTTTTATTGAAAAGATGTTTTTTGGAATTGCTTTTACTTGACTACGATTTATTAAACATCTCCATAAATTAAATATACGTTATCCAAAACCCTTGCAGAGACGTAGCTGTACTACATCTCTAGATTCTTTTTCACTCCTTCCTATGTTTATTGCGCCCCTATGGGTATTGTCTATCTAATTGAAAGCCGTCTTAAAAGTCGATTCATGTTTGGATTACACTTCCACTCAGTTGACCCGACCCAGCTATGCTTGAATGATGAATTCAGAGGCAGTAACATAGGGCGCACCAGCAAGTTGTGCAAATTGACCACCAGTGCCGAAACCAGCAGCACTACCATTTTGATTGTAAAATAACTGCCCAGTCATCTGGTCGTAGACAATTACAGCATTGCTAAGTGCCCCTAAACTGGTAATTTGAAAATCACTGGCCTTACTAAAACCCGTTCCCACAACTGAAGTAATAGCAGTAAAGGTTGTCTTATCGAGGACAATCTTATCACCTTGAGAGCGATTGAAGTCAGCGATGGTATCAATACCGACAACAGCGCTATTAAAGATGGAATTGGTGTCGTAGAGGAAAGAGTCAGCACCTGCACCACCCACAAGAGTATCATTGCCTTGTCCACCAATCAGAAGATCGTTGCCAGTACCACCCCGCAGCAGGTCGTCACCACCGCTGCCATCGATGGTATCATTACCCCCTTGACCATTAATCACATCGTTGGAACTGTAAAAACCGCTGATGTTATTGTTTAAGTCATTGAGGAAAGTGACAGTGTTTGCTGTAGAAATATACGTTGCAGTGGAGCTGGCATTAATCACATCAAAGCTTTTGGTAACACTGGTTTCTCCGTCAAATATGATATTGCCGATGGCAGGTCTTGTTGTCGATGCAGCTAAGTTGTCTAGGTTTTCTAACTTAAAGTTTTGCAGAGTGACTTTGGTATTAGCCACATTTCCAAAGGTGACTTCTAAATTGCTGCCATTTTGAGTTAATTGCAGATTTCTCGCAGTCAATTCAGTCCCAATAAATTGCAAGGTGTCTATCTTGGCAACCACCGCAGCCGAAGGGTTTGAGCTAGTACCTACACCACCAAAGTCAGTGATGCTGTAATTGCCATCGCCTCGTCGGATAAGAAAGGTGTCATTGGAGTTAGTGCCATTGAGAACTTGAATTTGCGGGACAGGAGCGGGTCTGACTGTGCCACTAATGGCAAAGTTAAAGGGGCTTTCATCAATATCGTTGTTGTTTAAACTGAAGCTGCCACCATAGCTACCGGATGTAGTCGGGTTGAGTGCCACCGATATGGTAATAGAAGCATTAACAGCCACACTCGTTGGAAGAGTTCCGACTAAACTAAATCCGTCTGGAAGTTTAAGACTACTCAGCTTAAGTGGGCCTGTACCGGTGTTCTTGATGGTAAAGGTTTTGGTCAAGGTGTCACCAACAGTCGTTTCACCAAAGTTAATGGCAGTGGTGTTGCCATCTGTAATGTCAACAGTGCCATTGAGAACTTGAATTTCCGGGGTACTAACTGTGCCACTAATGGCAAAGTCAAAGGTGCTTTCATTGATATCGTTGTTGTTGAAACTGAGGCTGCCACTATAGATGCCGGGTGTAGTGGGGTTGAGTGCCACCACTATATTGGTGGAAGCATTGACAGCCACGCTCGTTGGAAGAGTTCCGACCAAACTAAATCCGTCGGGAAGTTTAAGATTACTCAGGTTGAGTACAGCTATACCAGTGTTCTTGATGGTAAAGGTTTTGGTCAAGGCCTCACCAACAAGGGTCTCGCCAAAGTCAATAGCAGTGTTGCCATCAATAATATTAACTGTGCCATTCAGAACTTCAATCTCTGGGGTTTTGCTAGAACTGCGGGGAGCCTCGTATGCACCAATATCAATCACTGTACTGCCATTCCCATCACCATCATAAGGAGTCTTATTAGTGATGTTATTGAAGGCATTAGAACCACCATCGATCGCAACACTTTCAGGTTTAAGTGCAAAATTCCTTTTGTCTGCATCAACAAATAGAGGATCTTGACCCAAAAGATTCTGTAGCCCTGTAGCGTTTAAATCATCTGAAGCTTGGAATAGGTTCGAGTTATAAACAAGATTGTGATCGAAGGTGACATTTGTGGCATACCTGATTCTGTTAGCATTTTGATTGTCGCTTGCATACAAAATGTTGTTGTAGACACGTACATTTTCCGAGTAAGTAACACCAATCTCTCCAGCATCTGTAATAACTCGGCCATTCTTGTAAGCCGTGTTGTTGATAACATCAACATTGGCAGCTTTGAAAACATTAATACCTGCACCTCCATTGTTGTAAGTGGTGTTATTTGTAATTAATGACTTACCTGTATAGTCCACATTATCTTTGCCGATATTGGTAGTATCAAGCATAATCCCATGTCCCTCAGTGATTTGGTCAGTGCCTCCTCCTTTCCACGGAACTAAACTTTGGTTATCGTAGACAATGTTGTCTCGAAAAATCATTCTGTAGTCAGTGGTATTGTTATCAAAATTAAAACCTCGGAGAGAGGTTATTCCCTGATTGCCGTAAGGCGAATACCAAGCGTTTCCAGACACAATGTTTTTCTCAACAGTTATATAGTCTGAATTACTGAATGCTATGCCTCCACCTGGAAAGTTACGGATTTTGTTACCAGTGATGACAATATGATGGGGATTAGTACCACCAACACCCTCGGCGTTTTCCCATGCAGCAACAGCAATACCATTACTATTGGTCAAGGGGTTATTAAGGTTATCCTTCTCTTGTAAGGCATATTCGAGAGTGATGTTTTCCCGATTGCCTTTTATATCAAGTCCTTCAATCCGCACGTAGGATGAACTCAATATATTAATGCCACTTCCTGTTGTTGTGATCGTAGGCGTAGCCCCTGGATAAGCTTTTATTGTTGTCCATTTATCTGGTGAGCCATTCAAGTTAAAAAGCGTAACCCCTTTCATTTGATAATTACCATTCATGACGTAGAGCGTGTCGCCTGCTTTCATCTCATACACGGCTCTACCCAAGTTGAGAAATGCAGAATTTTCATTTAAGCCATTATTTCTATCACTGCCTGTTGCAGAAACGTAGTATGTTGTGCCAGCCATTTGTTTACTCCGAATATGTGTAAGGGAATTTGGTAGTAAAATTTCAGCAACTTTTTTCAGTTGCTAAGTAGTTATTTGAATGATTCATCTATCTGCACTGTTAAGGACAGTCACAGTTATCCGATCGCGACTTAAAATCGCGTCGATTGTAGAAACGCTGTTATAAACCTGAAAAACTTTTCTCCTGTCAACCGTTGATGGTTAAATCAGGAATATCAATACTGTCAATCGTCAGAGTTTTGTTGAAGATAATTGGACGATTAGTGCGCAGACGCTTCTACTCCAGACTTCATCTTTAGCATCTGCGTAGGCGTAGCTCGCCGTAGACATCGCTGCTCTTTTAAAACCAGTTTTAGCATCTGCTATATTCGATAAAACAATCGTATTTGGCATAGTTATTACTCTGAACTTTATGCGTTGTTTTAGGTCAGGGTGTTGCCAAATCTGCATAGTAAAATTCACCCTTAAGTGATAATTGGGGACTTAAAGTTAAAGCGATCAAAGTAAAATTGGTTGAAACTTTAGTTAGGTTGACCCTTGAACTTAAGGGGACTAATGTAACAACTTAGTTGAACCTGTTTTAAGCGGTGTAACTGAGCGTTGTGAACTTGGATTAAAACTAACCTTTACAAATAGCACTTGATATCAGTAAATGTCCGGAATGTGGTAAGTTTTTTTACAACAAAACTCAAAAAACTATGGAGGTGTTTGGTGGAGTCAGTCGTTGAAATCAGGTAGGGGGAAGAGGGTTTTAGCCTAGTTCATCAATCTTTGAGATAGTTTGGTTTGATAACGCTAACTTACTTAACCTTCATAATATGAACACTGAAATAAACTCCAGAATACCTGTTGCTTTAACCATTGCTGGTTCAGATAGCGGTGGTGGTGCCGGAATTCAAGCTGATTTACGTACCTTTGCTTTTCACTGTGTCCACGGTACTAGTGCTATAACCTGCGTCACGGCACAAAACACTCTAGGAGTGAAGAGAGTTGACGCTATGCCAACAGAGGCTGTTGTGGCGCAAATTCAGGCAGTAGTTGAGGATATTGGCATACAAGCTGCCAAAACGGGAATGTTGCTCAATCAAGAAATTATTTTTGCTGTTGCCCAGCAAGTGGAAGCTTTACAAATCAATAATTTAGTAGTTGATCCAGTAATGGTGTCACGCACGGGAGCACAATTGATTGATGATGATGCTGTAAAGACTTTATGCCATGCCTTGATTCCCAAAGCGGTTATGATTACGCCCAATCGTTATGAAGCCCAAATTTTGAGCGGTTTACAAATTAATTCTTTAGAAGATATGCAAGCCGCTGCTGAAATTATTCACAAGACTTTAAAGACGAAGGTTGTTTTAGTCAAAGGCGGAGGTATGCAGGGAGATTTGCGTGGCGTTGATATCTGGTTTGATGGGGACAAGTTGGAAGTTTTGACTTGCCAGCAAGTAGAGACAAAAAATACCCACGGTACTGGTTGTACACTATCGGCTGCGATCGCTGCTAATCTAGCTAAAGGAAAAGATTTGTGGCAGGCAGTGCAACAGGCAAAGGAATATGTGACTACCGCACTCACTTACGCCCTAGATATTGGTGAAGGGCAAGGCCCTGTGGGACACTTCTTCCCATTGTGGGGACTAGGGACTAGAGACTAGGGATTAAGGATTGGAGACTGGGCATTGGAGATGGGGACTAGAGAAAAGTTTTCTCAGTACCTCATCCTCAATGCCCAAATAAAAAATCTTTGCCCTTTCGGTATTTTTCTATTATTCTTGGGCATAGTTTCAGGGGTGACTATCTCTGTTAGCATCTCTGTACGATCTAATTACTTTGATTTTTAATACCAAGCCCCCGATGCGAACAACCATAGGTTCTGTTCACAGAAATTCGCCAACATCGAGTACTCAAGCCTACCATCCCTCTGTACCACTATCTGTATACAGGGAATTGTCAACAGAGTTGCAAGCAGCACAGGCGAGGCTAAATGCACTCACCACCCAAAATCAGCAACTAACGCAAGAAAATCAACTATTACGCCAAGAAATTACCAAAGTCGTTGAGTCTTTTTCTCGCTTGCAAAATTTTGTGGATTCCCATGCTACAGCTAATTATCCCCAACCTAACCAAGCTTCTGGCGACGTTAAAAGTGCCGCTAAACAGCCAGTAACGCAAGCGCGTTCACCTCAGCAGGTTTCTCGTTCGCGTCCATCTGTGGTGTCCAAACAACCAGCCGAAAAAAGCCGCCGCCAAGACTTTTCTGCACCTGTAATGGAAATGAATTTTCCGATACCAGAACCAGTTTTTATAGAAGAGCAACAAGTCAGTTACTATTCCACTACTGAGCCAAATGTCAAGGGACTCAATGGCTGGTGGTTAATTATTACCATCTTGTTAATCATGCTGACTGCCTTTAGTGCTGGATATTTCGTTGTGCGTCCCTTGTTTGAACACCAGAAACGTTAGTTGACATTCCCACAGTCAGCAGCAGTAGCAGGCTTTCGGGCGACCGTATAATTTGGCTGCAATCACTCTCTAAATATCCAAACAAATCTGCTAAATGGTGGAAACGATCTATTTTTAGGTTATAAAAGCTACATAAAATGCTAAATTGACAGCAACTTCTTTATGTTAGAACCTCAAAGATTATCCAATTAATAAATCCTTGCCGCTTTTTATGTCATAAACCCTCAAGTAAAGCACTTACACTTTAAAAAAGTTGTAATTATTACATATTTTTTAGGAAAAGCACCGCTAGTTACAGCTTCAGACAGCGGATCTGGTTAGATATATAAACGAAGCTAGTAGAAGTCAGGAGTAAAGAAGATGAAAAAAGTAGAAGCTATTATCCGCCCATTTAAGCTAGATGAGGTGAAAATTGCTTTAGTTAACGCTGGTATTGTTGGCATGACTGTTTCTGAAGTCCGGGGGTTCGGACGGCAGAAAGGTCAAACTGAACGGTATCGTGGTTCTGAGTACACCGTTGAGTTTCTGCAAAAACTCAAAGTGGAAATCGTAGTTGACGACAATCAAGTTGATATGGTGGTGGACAAAATTATTGCTGCTGCCCGCACTGGTGAAATCGGCGATGGTAAAATTTTCATCTCGCCTGTTGAGCAAGTGATTCGGATTCGCACCGGCGAAAAGAACACAGAAGCAGTTTAAAAAAGTTATGAGTTAAGAGTTAAAAGTTATGAGTTGTAAGTCAGGACTAATGAATGAAGATTTAGCAGAATTCATAAATCCTAACTCTTGCACAGACGCGATTAATCGCGTCTCTCGTAACTCTTGTACAGACGCGATTAATCGCGTCTCTCCTAACTCTTGCATAGACGCGATTAATCGCGTCTCTTCTAATTCTTCACCCTCTCTAATTGCGGAAGTAAAGCTGTAAAAGCCTTGCCTCGATGGCTAATTGATCTCTTCAACTCCCGTGTCATTTCAGCAAAGGTCAATTGCAGTTCTTGCACATAAAAAATTGGGTCGTAGCCGAAACCACTATCACCACGGGGTGTATGGAGAATTTCGCCGCGACAAACACCTTCAGATTCTAATATGATCGCACCATCGGGACGAGCGATCGCTACTGCACAAACAAATTGAGCTTGCCGATTTACCTCGTTGCCTAATTCTCTGAGTACTCTAGCAATCCGTTCTGAGTCGGTTTTGGCGTAACGTGCAGAATATACTCCTGGTGCGCCATTTAGGGCATCTACTTGCAGTCCCGAATCATCAGCAATTGCCCAATTTCCCGTAGTTTTAGCAATTTGTGACGCTTTTAGACAAGCGTTAGCGGCAAAAGTTTCGCCCGTCTCTTCAATTTCCAACTCTTCAGGTTTGAGGGTTAATTCCCAACCAGAATTTTCCAGGTAAGCCTGCATTTCCCGCAGTTTACCTGGATTTCCTGTGGCTACTACAAGTAATTTGGTCATTAGTCATTGGTTATTGGTCATTGGTTATTAGTCATTGGTCATTTACCAAAGACAAAGGACAAATGACTAATGACTAATAATGAATTTTACTCCGCCCACTGTTTCGCCCAAGCAAGAGTTTGATGCACTTGCTCAATTGTCGGGGCTTCGCAATATAGCCGTAAAACTGGCTCAGTCCCGCTAAACCGAATCATTAACCAGCTTTTATCAGCTAGACGATACTTGTAGCCGTCAATTGTTTGGCAATCAATCACTGCTAACCCTGCAATTTCTGTTAAGGGTTGGGTTTGCAATTGTTGCAAAAGACGCGATCGCACTTGCATATTTGCTAGGGGTAAATCAATGCGATCGTATGCTGAGGTAAACCCTGTTTGTTTCTGCAAGTAGCGATAATATTCACCTAAATCCAAACCAGATTCTACAATCGCTTCTAGTACGTACAAGGCTGACAATAGGGCATCGCGTTCGGGAATATGACTACCATAGCCAATTCCCCCCGACTCTTCACCACCCAGTAACACTTTTGCTACTAACATTCTGTCAGCGATATATTTATAACCAACCGCTGTCTCAAAGACTGACAGGTTATGTAGTGCTGCTACAAGGGGCATCAAGTCGGAACCACTAACAGTTTTAACTATTTCTCCAGTAAAACCGCGCCGCAGGGTTAAATGGTCGATTAATATCGGGATTAATACTTGAGAACTTAGGAAGTTAGCTTCTCCATCTACTGCTGCAATGCGATCGCAGTCTCCATCAAATACCAACCCCACTGTTAAACCTGATTTATCGGTTTCTCGGTCAGCCTTGATGACTTCAAATAGCTTTGAAAGGTATTTAGGCAAGGGTTCTGGCGCGCCGCCACCAAATAGGGGATCGCGATCGCTATTGATTTCTTTAACCTGATTGCCTAGTAGTTTCGCCAATCCGCCAGCCGCAGCGCCATGCATGACATCGGCAAATAACGTTAATTTACCAGATGCGATCGCTTCTCGAAGTTTAGCGATATCAACTTTACCTTCTAGCGCTTGGGTGTAACTGGGCCAGGGATCGAATTTCTCTTGCTTACCTGGGGTAGCTGCTAGTGGTACTCCATCTGACAATTGCGCTTCTATCTCTTTTGTGACTTCTGGCGGTACTGAGCCACCAAAATAACCTTTGACTTTTAACCCTAAATATGTACCTGGATTATGGCTAGCTGTAATTACCAGCGCCCCTAAAGCATTGAGTTCTTTTGCTGCCCAACTATAAGCTGGGGTTGGAGCATAGTCTTCACTCAACAACACATCAAATCCGACAGCACTGACAGAATCGGCGACAGCACGAGCAAAGTCTTCAGCCATGAATCGGCGATCGTAACCGACAATTATTGTTCGGCTACCAACCGTAGAAAAATATGTATCATATAATACTTTTGCGGCAACTGGTGCGACCAGGGCTAGGCGTTCAAAGGTGAACTCGTCACCAATAACGCCCCGCCAGCCGTCTGTACCAAACTTGATTGAGTTAGCTACAACTGGCATCTAGGTATCCTAACTGTCTACTTGAGGATTCTAGCATTTATACAGTGTGCAGAGTAAAAAAAGAATCTAGTAATAATATGTACTAATAATATTCAACACAAAATTTGTGATTAATTTTTTAAAATTTAGGGGTAGCTTGAACAGAGGAATAAAACCAAACACTAAGAATCCTTGATTTTCTTAGTTGAACAAAGTTAAACCCAACCTATAAATATTTGATTTTTTCAGAGGGATAAAAGAGCGCTAACTGGATACTCAGAAATGTTTTGGTTATTTGGGCGTTGGCTGGTTGTCTAGTGTGGAGATCGGTGATTTGAAAGTTGATACTAAATATGGGATTGAAGAAGATAGGGCAGAGATTAAGTGAGTCGGGACTGTTATCGACACTACTGACAACGATTGGTAAATTAACTGTTTCTTGAAACTCAGCTAATAGAGGAGCTTGCAATATTAGTTTTCAATTCCTAATTCATATTCAACATGATTTATAAAAATTATTTTATGGATATCGCTCTGTATAACTTGAATAGACGCGATCGCTTTTCTAAAAAAATATAAATATTAATAATCCTTAATAGTATTAACTATTAAGGATTGTTAACATGAGCCAAAACTGCTCACAAACCTGATTGTTCCTTAAAAATCATCGAGAAACTGACTAAGGCGACTGATTACGGGGTCAACCTCTTGAGGAGGGGTAGCAACAGTATAAGAAGTATTATTTACTACTTCTAATTGACTTGGAGACGGAATGAACGATCGATCGTTGACTATAAGCGCCAGTTGTGCAACTTGTTGAGAAAGTTGCAGTAGATGATGTTCCATCGCCTCCAAACGATTAGATCCCTTGGCAAAAAAACGTTCCTCAAGTCCAGCCACTTGACGTTGCAGTTCACCGATTTGTTGATCAATCGGTGTTGTGACTGCTGCTGTTTGTGGAGCAGGTTGTACAGGTTCCGGTACACATAAAGATTGCCATAAGGCTTCTTTACAGAGGTCGCTGAAAGTCTTGTCTGGTTGTTTTTCCAAATAACTTTCTACTTGCGCTAACAAGCTTTCATCAGCAAGCTCTGGGTTGAACGTGACGGATTTAACTACCTTTTTTGACCATTGGAACATCAGCTTTATGCCCTAGCAGCGCGATTGGAGGATAATTGTGCCTCTCCATAAATATACTGCCCCAAAGCATTCGCCTGACGGGAAGGTGCTGCTAAATGAGCATTAATCTTTGCTTCCTTGAGCAGACGTTGAACGTCATCCCAGAAGAACTCACCACCGCCACCAGTGAGAATCACATCGGTGACGCGTTCTGGCAACCAGGCTAGTACACGGCTACAGATTTCACGAGAAAACATCTCTGTAAGGTTGGGAAGAAAATCGTCTAGGTTGGTGGGCTTGCTAGCGCCTTTAGGACGGTAAAAGCGTTCACCTCTGGGTTTGTTTACAGCGGAAATCAGCGCCAGAGATTGACTATCTGCTCCCTCGATTTCGGCAGACACCAATTCATAAAACTTATTCATCCCGAAGTCTTCGCTCTTGGAAGCACCTCTGGCAAAACGGAAGTTATCTACCATCAAAAGATCGACGGTTTGATGTCCAATATCGACGATCGCCACCGATATTTTTGTAAAATCGGGGCTACCAGGGTTTTTCTTGGGTTGAGCTTCAGACCAGAGCAAGCTGCCGTAGCCCTCTGGCATTACCCATACCTTACTGACGTTGAGCGACACAGATTCGCCTCGGAAGTTCAACACATGAGGCCCACCTACTTGGCTAATCAACTGTGCTTTTTCTTTTTCAAATTGCTCTAAGGAAAGAAAAGGCAGACCCAGTACAACTGAGATATCGTCTCTGAGTTTGAAGTAGCCAGCACTTGCTAATACTTTTACCAGTGCAGCTTCTACCTTAGATTGGCCAACTCCTAGATTTGCCCCAAAATCGGCTGCCAGTTGACCAACAGCATATCCATTTCCTTGATACTCCAGCCACAAATCCATTAAGGGGTCAGTAGCCCTGGCTTCAAAAACACCACCGCGTACTTGTTCGATTGACATCTGCTTGACGTTGGCAGGTACGAACACCACATTACCGGGTTCACGACTCACACAAGTTTTTGTGGAAGTTCTGCCTAAATCAACACTGAGAATAGTTTTTCCTGGAACACCGGTTGGCTTGGGAGTATTATTAACAGCATTGATGGGAGTCGATGCCGACACCCTATTCATGGGTATAGCAGCAGCATTGATTGGGGTAGCAGCGGAAGGTTGGTCTGTCATGAAAGCTCCTAGTTCAAACTTAACTGTAAAAAGTTGTCATGCTCATCTTACAAAAATGCGAGCAACCAGAAATTCTAGGTTGCGTCAAGTGTAGCTAGAAATACGCCAAAAATTAATTCCGGCGATACCTCTGGTAAGCTCTGCCAACGCATATCTAGTATTATTTGGCATAGTGTAGGCGAATTTTGGCCAGATGTAACCCCTACTTTCACTGCTTTCAAACCAAAAGCGTCCGTGTTTCATCTTCTAGTGCGTCTTAACTGGCGCTTGAATATCCAGAAAACAAATGCTAGAACCAAACCGCCAAGTACGATTTTGGATACAGGAGCAAGGTACTTGTCCACAAGTTCATACTGACTACCCAATATGTATCCTGAGTATGTTAACAAACCCACCCAAGCAGCGCTACCTAATGTTGTGTAAAACAAAAATGGTAGCAAAGGCATATTGCTGATCCCTGCGGGAACAGAAATCAAGGTGCGGATTCCTGGTACAAGACGACCAATTAATACTGCTGTTTTACCTTGTCGGTCAAACCACTCTTTGGCCTTGGTAATATCTTTACTGGATATAGCCAGCCATTTGCCATACTTGTCAGCCCAAGCTTTCAAACGAGTTTCACCTAAAAACTTACCTGGATAGTACCAAATAAGTGCGCCCAATACAGAACCCAAAAGTCCTGCGAAAAACACACCAATGATATTTAGCTTTGCCCCTCCTGGTTGATATGGACTTGCTGTAAATCCAGCCAGTGGCATAATCAATTCTGAAGGAATTGGGGGAAAAAGGTTCTCTAGGAACATTAGTATGGCGATTCCCCAATAGCCAAAATAGTTGATAGTGTTAGTTATCCATTCAAGCATTGAGTCAATTCCTGAAATTGCTGCACTAGTCTTGTTACTAAGATTGAGCCTTAGTTTTTTAAAAGGTAATTATCCCTGCTTGCTAGAGTCAAGGTAACTTGGCTACACTAACTAAAAGTTGCATCACAACTTCAAAATAGAGGAAGACAAGTGGAAGCTAGGGGTCTGTTTGATTAATTTCGAGGGTTAGAAAAGTTCGTAAGTAGCTCTAATCCTTGACATTGAGCGATAAATCGCTTACTACAAACCTCACAAAATTAATGAAACGAACCACTAGGTTTTGTTTTCTAATTTTTTAGATCCCCCTTAGTCAGTTTTGTAAAAAAACTAGGGAGGATCTAAAGACTTGATGGCAAATTTAAAAACATACTCTAGGGTTTTCTTCTGATACCAATTTGAAAAATGATTGCGACAGATGGAAAACTGAAACACTTATCCAATGGATGTTTCACAATCCAAAATCTAAAATCTAAAATCCAAAATGGTATGAGTTGGTGGCTGTGGGAGAGTAGGGAGAAAATTTTACCTTACCCCCTCATCCCCCTCATCCCCTTTTCTTCTAGGCTGTCGGGGTCAGTGATTGTACCCTTGGTTCCGATTGCCAGTCTAATGGATTCCAAACTCGATCTTCCAGCGCCATCTGTTCAATCAAACTTGCCAGTCTCAGCGCTTTGAGAGCTTGTTCACCACCTACTGAGGGTTGATTGCCACCATGTACACAGTTGACAAAATGTTCTAATTCTGCACTTAGAGGTTGAATATTGCTGGTGTAGACTTTTTCAATCACACCATCTTGCCTGTAAAGTACTTGTCGGTGGTCGGTGAGAGAATTGGCAGCTGTTTGTCGGTGAATCAAAATTTCATTCTTGAGAAAATCTGCCTCAGTAAATGAATTTTTGCAATGGGCGACAATCCGGCGAATTTTTCGGTGAGTGACTTTACTGGCAGTCAGAGTAGCAACAATACCATTGGCAAACCCCAAAGTGGCAGTTACGTAATCTAAATAACCAGAGTCCAAGGAGCGAGTACCACTAGCAGTCAATTTTGTGACTGGGGAAGCAGCTAATTCTAAAAGTAGGTCGATGTCATGGATCATTAAATCCAGCACAACTGAAACATCGTTTGCCCGATCTGAGTAAGGACTCATTCTGTGGGCTTCTAGCGCCAGTAATTCCTCTGTTTTTAGAACTTGGCTCAGTTCTTTAAAAGCTGGGTTAAAACGCTCAATATGACCTACTTGTAGGATACACCCAGACTCAGCTGCGGCATTTACTAAAGACTCTGCCTCAGAAATACTGGCTGCGATCGGTTTTTCAATCAAAACATGAATTCCCGCTAACAGACAGTTGATGCCCACGGCATAGTGCAGACGGGTGGGAACAGCTACACAAACTGCTTCCACAAGGGGTAGCAGATCGCAGTAATCTTCAAAAAAACGCACCTTGTAGTTGCTGGCAGTTTCTAATCCTCGCTCGACGTTAATATCTGCCACTCCGACTAGTTCAACATCTTTCATTGAACTCAGCACGCGAGCGTGGTGTTGTCCCATGTTACCCACTCCAATCACGCCTATGCGGATTGGTCGTGGCTGGTTGCGCTGTGTATATGGATTTGGTTCTGCCACTGACATGCTATTTTGCACTATTATTCTCTCCTCAACCACCAAATTTAGAGACGCTACGGCCGTTGGCGTTTATACTCGAAAGCCGGTTACGATCCGTCTAAAACCATCCAGATGGTAACATAGAGCCTATGTTTATGAAGAATTTCAAAGTTTGTGATCGGTTCCCGTAATCCAAATATCTTTTGTATAGATATTTCCAGTTTGCTTTGGATTTTGCACTTTCGACAAAAATATATGTATTTTTATTAACTTTAAACCTTTCAGTAAGACCTAAGTATAAATTCTCCTTGGCATTGCTTTCTGGCATCTTGTTAAGGTTTGATTCAGTGATTTGAAATCCAAAATTTGCAACCGAGATGAAAGCTGTAATTCTGTTATCTGGGGGATTGGACTCTTCCACAATTCTGTACAAAGCTCAAGCTGATGGCTGTGAATGTCATGCTATTTCCTTTGATTACCAGCAGCGACACCGACGAGAGTTACAGTCAGCGCTCAGTGTCGCTCAAAAAGCTGCGATCGCAAAACATCAGGTAGTTAGCTTTGACTTACGACAATGGGGTGGTTCGGCCCTTACCGATAATGCCATTGATTTACCCCAGGAGCGATCGCTGGATGAAATGTCTCAAAATATTCCTGTCACATACGTTCCGGCTCGTAATACCATCTTTTTAAGCTTTGCTCTTAGTTACGCCGAAGCGATCGCAGCAGAGCGTGTCTATATCGGCGTTAATGCCCTAGATTACTCAGGATATCCTGATTGTCGCCCCGACTATATCCAAGCAATGCAGGAAGTTTTTCGCTTGGGAACCAAACAAGGGCGTGAGGGACAACCAATTAATATTGTTGCACCCCTAATCAATCTGAAAAAAACCGAAATCATCCAACTGGGGAACCAATTGGGAGTTCCTTGGGAACTAACTTGGTCTTGCTATACTGGTGGAGATGTCGCCTGCGGTGTGTGTGATTCTTGTCGCTTACGGCTAGCAGCTTTTGCCGAATTGGGACTTGTCGATCCACTGGTGTATGCACAGTAGAGATATTGGGCATTGGGCATTGATTATTTCCCCTCTGCTCCTCTGCTCCTCTGCTCCTCTGCTCTCCCCTCTTCCTCTAACCGTCGCAGTTGAATTTGATGCAGGCGTGGGCCAACAATCGATACCACGGTGAATTCGAGATTTTGATAACAAAAGATTTCGCCAATGGCCGGAATTTTCTGTAACTCATACAGCAAAAAGCCCCCTAGTGTTTGATATTCTCTGGTCAGGGGCAAATTGAGATGCAAAACTTCGTTGAGGTCTTCAAGGTTGATTTGTGCTTGCACCAAAAATTTTTGCTCACCTAACATCTGAATCAGTAAGTCTTCACTGCTTTCAAGATCGCTGGAGTCGCCAATAATTTCGGCAATGACATCTTTAATTGTCACTAGTCCCACAGTACCGCCAAATTCATTCACTACCATGACCATAGCGGGTTTCTCTTGCTGCATCATGGGTAAAAGTTCACTCAAGGGCGTGTGTTCTGGAACAAATCGAGCGGGACGCATCCAAGGTTGGATCTGTGTGTCTAAACTGAGCTTTCCTACTGCTAAAGGTTGTGCCAAATCTTTAAAATAAACAATGCCGCGAACATCATCCAAAGATTCACCAATCACGGGATAGCGAGAGTAACCAGTAGAAGCCATTTCCCTGAGTAATGTCTGGAAGGTAGCATCTTTTGGCAGTGTGATAATACTGGTGCGCGGGATCATCACATCTTGGGCCATGACATCCCCAAACTCAAAGACATTATTGAGCAATTCTCGCTCTGCACGCTGTAACCCAGTAGATCCCCATTCTGTAGAGATGATCAGTTGCAATTCTTCGGGAGTTACAGGCGGTCGCCAGCCTTGACCTGTGTATTGGATGCCAAAAATTCGTAATAAAAAACGAGTGGATTGGTTAAGAATCCAGATGAAGGGGCCAAAAAAACGCACGATCGCTTTTACCGGAGGCCCCAAAAACCTTGCTAGCTGTTCTGAGTACAGCATGGCTAAAGATTTGGGACATAATTCTCCGATCACAATTTGCAAATAGGCAATCAAGAAAAAGGCGATAGGAATTGATAGGGAATGGGCGAGGAAGGTAGTCATCCCACTGGGTAGAGGCCAGGATCTTAGCCAGGCATTCACCAGCACAACAATTGTACTTTCGCCAATCCATCCCAGCGCCAAACTAGAGAGGGTAATACCTAACTGGGTGGTAGATAGCAGTCGGTCAATACTGCGTTGTAACATTTCTACAGCGATCGCTGGAATATCCCCAGCCTTAACTAGCTGGTGAATACGCGATCGCCGCACGCTCACCATCGAAAATTCCGCCGTCACAAAAAAGGCATTTATGGCAATCAGTAGTAGCACTGACAACAACCGCAGCGCCACTTCTATCAAACTTAAATTAGGAAAACCACTCACCGCCAAAGCTCGTGTAAAACTCACGCCCTCCATTTAGGGGGAATAGGGAATAGGGAATGGTAAAAAATAACATATAATCACCAATTCTCAATGCCCAATGCCCAATGCCCAATGCCCAATGCCAATCTACCTTTCTACAGGAATATTCGATGCCTCTAGCTTCAATTGTTGAGCGGGATAATCAGTCAGAGCAAGCGATATTTTCTTGACATCATCAAGTAAAGCTGTAGGAATGCTTACTGTACCTGAAAATGCTGGCCCATTTACAGGCAATTCTGTTGGTAAACCCTCTGTACTTGCACTCAGGGTTCGTCCTTTGTCATCGGTAACATCTAAAAAACTATACAGGAAACGCACAGAATCCTTACCTTTGTTCTGCATTTTCACTTTCAGTAGTAAATCACCACCAGAGTAGCGAGCAGATTGCACAGTCATTGTTACACCCTGACTTTGGGCAGTAACCGGAAAACCTGGTAGGGGCTTTTCTTCAACTACTTCTGGGGGTTTTTCCTCTGGCTTCTGCTTGCTGCTATTGGTTTCTTCATCATCTTCTTCTGGCTTTTCCGATTTAGCGGCTTTGGTCTTACCCTCAATTCGCGCCTTGACAATTTTCAGAATTTCTTCCTCTTTTAATAGCACTAGCCCTCCTTGTTGGGAGTTATTTGCCTTATTACTGGCAAATTTGGTTGTAGGACGCCCATCTGGTGTAGTCACGCCTTTAAGTGCTGAACTCCCCAGTTCAAAGCCCAAAAACGCGCTCACAGAACCTGCTCCCATCATCAGAATTAACAAAATCAAAGTAAGAAGTACAGTAGAATTTATTTTCATCGCTGACAAGCTATCACAATAGAATGCTGGTCTATTTAAGAATAGTGAAGCTTTTGACCTCAATCCTTAAAGGAACTTAATCAATATTAGTTTGCACTATATCTATGATCAAATTATGTAGTATAAAAATCTAGTAAACTATTGTCCACTATTCACATGTGGTAAATTTGTGGTATATTCATGGAATTGGCTAAACTCAGTGCGTGAGGTATTTTTCTCACTCTAAAATTAGCAAATGAGGTTGACCTAAGAGTTAAAGTAATTTACTCGTAGCAACCCACAATCCAAAAAAAAACAAGCGCCTTTGGCCGATTGGGGAGGCAACGAACTCATAATTCGTCTTCAGGCTGGTTCGATTCCAGCAGGGCGCACTGAATCATCAAAAATGGGCATGGGGCATGGGGCATTGGTCATGGTTTATTCTCCTTGTACCTGCATTTTCCCACTCCCCACTCCCCAATCTTACCGAGATGGTAAAGTTTCAAACCTGAATTCTGTTCCTACTTTAAGTTTGTTGCTATAGCGAGGAGACACGAGCAACGATGTGTCATAAGGATTTGGTAAATCAGGAGTACGAATATAAGGATCGTTGCCAACTTGCTGAGTCAGGGCATCATGATATAAAGTATTAACCAAGTTAGCGTCGCGGGCAATTTCATTTTCTGGGAAGGAACCACCGAAACCAGAACCAGATCCGAAAAATGAGTCTAGCTGACGCTTGAGACCGCCATTTTCGTAGAAATTGCGATCGTGACGAAAATAAGCTCGTTCAAATACATCATTCGTAGTTTCAGAATTTGGTGTTGCCGTTTCGGCAGATGCAATACAGGGAAAAGCAATACCAGCAGCAAGCAGCACCAATAAACCACTAAAGGTTTTAAATTTTATACGCACGTTTCTGACTCCTCAACTTTTGCTTTGGGCGAATCTTAATTTATGCTGAAGTTCAGAACTCTGATGAGTTCAACCTTTGGTGTAGCACAACTTTTAATGTTTTGTAATGACGTATCCTACTGAAACTCTTACCCACTCTGATATTTGGGCAACCACTTCTGATTTGACCGCTTTACGCCACAAGCTACTAGATTTATTTTGCCAACTTGCTTATCAAGAAGGTGATTTTCTCCTATCTTCTGGGCTACGTAGTTCTTATTACGTCAATAAGACACAGGTAACACTCCATCCTCAAGGCGCTTTAGCAGTCGGACGGTTACTATTTCCTTTATTACCTGTAGATACACAGGCTGTAGGTGGTTTAACAATGGGGGCTGACCCAATTGTGACAGCAGTGAGTATAGTTTCTGTTTATGAAAACCGCCCAATACCAGCACTGATTATTCGCAAGGAAGCCAAGGGTTATGGAACAAGAGCTTATATAGAAGGCCCCAGTTTACCAGAGGGCGCAAAAGTAGTAGTTTTGGAAGATGTAGTAACAACTGGGCAATCTGCTCTCAAAGCGGTTGAGCGTCTTAAAGATGCAGGTTATACCGTAAATCAAGTAATTTCACTAGTAGATCGACAACAAGGGGGAGGTGAGTTGTACCAGTCAGCGGGGTTGAAGTTTGAAACTTTGTTTTCGATTCAGGAAGTTCAAGAACGCTATCGACAACTTGCAAATTCATGAACAAAAGGAGATAAACATGCAAGCAACAGTATCCACAGAACTAACACAAGAAAAAGTCGATAAAGCTGTAAGTGCAATTCTTGAAGTACTAGGAAAGCCAGAAAATGATTTACATCACAAAGCGTTAACAGCTTTTCAAGGTGGCGATCATCAAACTGTCAAGAGACTGGCATCTACCAACTTAACTGATTATTATTGCAAAGCTTTGGGATACCTGGGAGGAGCGCTGAAGCTGACTCCAAACACCGATACGATTTTGGCTGAATCGGCTCGTAGTGCAGCTGAATTTGTGAAAGAAAAAGCATTGCAGCACCTTGGTATTCAGATCGCTGATGCTTTAAATTAGGGAACTCCAAGAAATAAATTATCCAATATTGTGGGGTGGCATAGGTGTCAAATTAAGGCAGAAGCCCAAATGTCAAGTGACCTGACGGCATTGCGTCGGTGTCGCTGACGAAGGGCTTTGAAAAGCGGTAATTTTGGGAGAATTGATTATTACTGTGATGGACTACGCCCTGCCTTCTTGCGATGTCTACGAAAGGCTGCGCCTAAGCGTCCTTGCTTTATCCCCAACTTTCCTTAAGACTAAAGAATTTCTCACTTACGCTAGTAAAAATGGTGACTCGGAAAATACGATTAAATTGAGCTTTAAAACTCGGAACTTGAGCTTAAGAACTTGACATTACGAGTTCTCTACTCAAACTCCGAGTTTCTAAGCTCTAACTTTTAACCTCTTAGGTAAAATTGCTGATAGATGTTCTGCACAATTGATGCTTACGTCTGCACTTTCCCAGATTTACAGATGAAATTGCGCCTTCATCAATTTTTAGTTTCTACCTTTGAAAGAGTTTAGCCATTCTTGAACTTGCTCTCTTGCAATATCGCGCCCTCCAAGACCAAAGGCTAGGGCAATAGCAACTGCGATCGCACCTAGTAAAAGTCCAAAGGCTAAATTCACAATATCACTGGCAACTCCAATCTGTTGCAGTGCCATTGCAGAAACTAAGGCAATAATTGCAATCCGCGCCACTTGTCCCAAAATCTGGGCTTGGCGTTCGCCGGAACTGGTAATGATGTTAAAAGCCAGATTTGCCAGGAATAAGCCAACGGCAAAAATCACCAATCCTGCCAAAATCCGCCCGAATACGATCACAATACCAGACACTAATGCTGTCAGGGCTGGAATATTCAAGATATTCACCGCCGCCACCGTGGCAAACAGCATAATCCCCACTAAGGCAACAATGCCTACAATTTCCGATGGAGTGCGGGTTGGAATCGGTGGGGTTGCTGATTCTGTTGAGATGACGATTCGTCTGCTGGGTGTTGTCAGACCCAAAATAGTGAAAATGTTATTAAACCCTAAATTGGTGAGGATACTTGTAACCAAGTCCCCAATAAACCGCCCGACGAAATAGGCAACAATCAAAATCGCCACGGCTGTAAAGATGGCAGGTAGAGCGTTGAGAACCTGTTGCAGCATGGCGATCGCAGGTATTGATATCGCATCAATTCGCAAGGCATTGAGCGCTGCGATCGCCACAGGGATCAAAATCAAAACATAGACAATTGTGCCAATAATACTTGATAGAGGTTGCACTCCCGCACTTGCAGATAATCCCAACCGACTACCTAAATGGTCAAGACCAGTTGTCGCCAGCAAGTTTGTCACAATCCGCCGTACTACATTAGCGATGAACCAGCCAACTACAGCAATCAAGATCGCCGCTAAAATGTTCGGTAGAATTAGCAGAACTTCTGTAATTAGAGCTTGTACTGGTTGTAGAGCCTGCCTGAGTCCGAGAGTATCTAAAACTGGGGCAAGAAACAGTAAAAATATAAACCAATACAAAGCATTGCCAATCGTTTCACTCAAAGACAGCTGATTCAAGCTGGGTGCTCTGTCTTCTGGTTCTGGATTCAAACGCTCATCTAGGTTAAATGCCTGTAATGAGCGCACAGTGATAATTTTCACAATGGTCGCCAAAAACCAGGCTGCTGCCAAAAGGATTCCAGCACCAACCAACTTTGGCAAAAAGCCAATAAGTTGATTGAGAAAATTATTCAGGGGTTGAGAGGCTATTTCCAGATCCAAGGTCTGTAAAACAGCTACCGCAGTTAACAGGATAATGCTCCAAAAGACCAAGCTAGAGAGTAATTTCTCCACTTGGGGAACATCTTGACGACCTGTTATCCCAGCGGCAATGCGGTTATCTATGTTTGTGCGCTTGAGGATTCCTTGCGTCAGTGCCGCTGCGATCGCTGCAATGAGCCAACCTACTAGTAAAATTGCTACCGCCCCTAAAAGACGAGGTGTAAACAAAATCAACTGTTGTACAATACCTTGCACATCAGCGATTCCTTGATTTACTGCTGGTTGTATTGGTTGCAGGCTGGGCGATGATTGTGCCAAAAATTGCTGCACCCTCGTGGACAAAGCAACTCCTATCACCTGGGTTATTCCTTGCCAAGTTGTGTTCATGGTTTTCGGGAATTAAGCTTAAGTATTCACCGCAAACACTGAGTCAGTGTTTTGCCTATAAATTTACCAGTAAAAACATACATATTTACTCATATTTGATTTAATCTATGGGCATTGGGCATAAGAGGCAGAGGGGCAGAGGGGAAAACTTACTCCAACTGCCCCTTGTCTCCTCATCCCCCATTCCCCAAAATTTTGCGTTACTCTAATTGCAGCAACAGCACCAAAGATGTGGAATGTCCCAAGTTTTGGAACAATCGATTCAAATTAATGCTACAGCTACGGTGGTGGAGCGCTGTATTAGCGATTTAGCTCTCATGCACTGTTGGCTCAACCCCGTTCTCCGTTGCGAACCTGTGGGCGAAGCTTGGAGTACCGATGTCGGCAGTAAAAGTCGTTTTATTATTCAAATTCCTCTAATAAAACCCACCTTGAATAGCGTAGTTGTAGAACGACAACCGGGTTTGGTAGTTTGGGAATTTCAAGGATTTTTTCAAGGGCGCGATCGCTGGGAATGTCAACCCAGGGAAAAGGGAACGCTTTTACTCAACCGCTTTGAGTACGATATTCCTAACCCCTTAGTAAGTTGGGGCTTCAACACCTTTGCTGCGTCGTGGACGAAAGAAGATATGCAAGCCCAACTGCGCCGCCTCAAACGAGTCGCAGAAGAACAAAATTAGTCATTAGTCATTAGTCATTTGTCATTGGCTTACTAAATAAAATTTTCCCTGCTTCCCATTCCCTACTTGTCTTTACCCAGTTCGGTAAGTAGCCGCCGAATCACAGATGCATCCTCGGCATCAGGAACTTTTGCTAAATAATTTTGTAAGTCGTCTACGGCTTGGGGGTAGTAACCGAGTTGATAGTAGATCAAACCGCGATCGCGCAATTCTAAAGTTAAACCAGGAAACAGCAACAAAATCCGTTCAACTGCTGCTAAGGTTTTTTCTAACTCTTGCTGTTTAAGATAAATAAATTTTAAATTTGTCAACATCCGAGCCAAAAATTGCCGATTACTGACTACAGCTAAAAATTCTGGTTGCAGCGTCACAGGTTGCTGATAAATTTGAGATAGGCGTTCCTCGCAATCTTGGGCAAATATTATTTCACCGCCATTGAAAGCATCCACAAAAATTTCTATATCGGGAATATCTGGGCGGATCAAGAAATGTCCTGGCATTCCTACACCCACCATCGGAAAATCAATCCGTCGAGCAACTTCCAGGTAAATCAGCGCTAAGGTAATGGGAATCCCCAGTCGGCGATCGATTACATCATTGAAAAAGCTGTTGCGCGGGTCGTAATAGTCAATTTTATTACCAGAAAACTTTAAATCTTCGTAGAGATACTGATTAATACTTTGAACTATCCGCAAAGGATATCTTGAATCAGGCAGGCGTTCTTGTAGCTCCCATGCCATTGTATCAAGGGCGTTGAGATATTCCTCTGGGTCTAGCTTCGGATATTCTTCTTGTGCAATGTACAAAGCTGCCTTTGCTAGGTCAATTTGCTCGTCAGACTGCTGAATCTCCTGGTAAAAATATTGTCGTGCTGACGAGAAATTCATAAGCTGCTGCTCGGTGTAAGTTGTGAGGATAAAGCCGCAGATACGCCCAATTCAGGCATCACGGCTTGGCTAAAAGCTGTTTTTGTATCTATCTTCAGGGTAACTGAAACTTTTTGCAGCAGGCTGGACAAAGCAAGTTTCTTCATCTTATGGATATTCAGAAGCTTTGGAAATGTAGTTTATGGATAAGCCTTATATATATTTATTGCCGAACTTTTAGCAAATGCTGTGTTGGTGATACCTACTTCGATCTGCACCCACGCAAAGCATATCGTGTAATACAAAGATGTATTGCACGATATAAATTCCTATAAATTTATACAACTTTTATATACTTATTAATTTAGTAGTAGCCGTAACATCGGAATCAAAGCTTTATAAACTATGCTTTTGGTAATTTTTCTATTTTAGAATAATACAAATTACTATTATAAATTTTTAGCGAATACCAGTAATAATACTTGTTTTTGCAACTCTATTTATCAATAATACTCATGACTATATGATTTAGCTGAAATCAAGTTAATACAGTGCCAGTAGCCTAATAAATACTGCTTGTATGTGCGATCGCAGCGACAGGCTAAATCTTCGCCAGCTATGGCAGCTTTTGTTTAATTTTGCTGGCAAATTTGTGTGCATTTAAATACAACGAGGTTAATTAATGAAGACTTATCACGTTTTACAGGCAACACTTACGCTAGCAACTTGCTTTAGCCAGCTTACCTCTAAATTCAAACGCAAGCAAAAGCAGCAAGTTCACTGCTAATAGAATCCTTAATTTATTGAGCAAAAGCTAGGTATCAAAATCTAGCTTTTTTGTTCTAACTTTTTTGTTCTAAGTGTAAATATTTAGTAAATTTAACAGAATGGCATCTTTCGCTACAGCGTAAAGAGCTAGGGCGATCGCATCTAAAAAATGAGATTAGGGATAAACTAGAGCCTATCCCGTCAATCTAGTCAAGATGGGGACTACAACCATAGCCACCAAACACCTTTTTAAGGAATTACTAAGAGAGTTATGTCCCCGTCCGGTGCTAGAGTGAAAGGTGACATTTCTTATTCTTATGTCTTCTCCGACCTTATCTGAAATCTAGCTTCAATCATTAGGCGCAGCATGGTCACAACCGCAGAAAAAACAAACATTGGTTACATTACCCAAATCATTGGCCCAGTTGTAGACGTTAAATTTCCCGGCGGGAAATTGCCACAAATCTACAACGCCTTGAAAATCAAAGGCACCAACGAAGCTGGACAGGAAATCAACATCACCGTTGAAGTACAGCAACTGCTGGGCGACAACCAGGTGCGGACTGTTGCAATGAGTTCCACCGAAGGCTTAGTGCGCGGTTTTGAAGTCAGCGATACAGGCGCTCCCATTACCGTGCCAGTTGGTAAAGCCACTTTGGGCCGGATTTTCAACGTCCTTGGCGAACCTGTGGATAACAGAGGCCCAGTAAATGCTGAGGCAAGTTTACCCATCCACCGCTCTGCTCCTAAATTCACCGACCTGGAAACCAAACCTTCGGTGTTTGAGACTGGGATTAAAGTTGTTGACCTTCTGACTCCCTATCGACGCGGCGGTAAGATTGGTCTATTCGGCGGTGCTGGTGTTGGTAAGACCGTAATCATGATGGAGTTGATTAACAACATCGCTACCCAGCATGGTGGAGTATCTGTATTTGCTGGCGTGGGTGAGCGCACCCGTGAAGGTAATGACCTTTACAACGAAATGATTGAGTCTGGGGTTATCAATAACGAGAACCTCAACGAATCAAAAATTGCTCTAGTCTACGGTCAAATGAACGAACCACCCGGAGCCAGAATGCGGGTTGGTCTTTCGGGATTGACAGTAGCAGAGTACTTCCGGGATGTGAACAAGCAGGACGTGCTGCTGTTTATTGATAATATTTTCCGGTTTGTACAAGCAGGTTCGGAAGTATCGGCGCTATTAGGTCGGATGCCTTCTGCGGTAGGATATCAGCCCACATTGGGAACCGACGTAGGTGAACTACAAGAGCGGATTACCTCGACTACCGAGGGTTCGATTACCTCCATTCAAGCAGTGTACGTACCAGCGGATGACCTCACCGACCCCGCACCTGCTACCACCTTCGCCCACTTGGACGGAACCACAGTACTATCTCGCGGTTTGGCTGCTAAGGGAATTTATCCCGCAGTTGATCCCCTTGGTTCAACTTCCACCATGCTCCAGCCAAACATTGTAGGTGAAGAACACTACAATACTGCTCGTGCAGTGCAATCAACTCTGCAACGTTACAAAGAACTCCAAGACATTATCGCCATTCTCGGTTTAGATGAATTGTCTGAAGAAGACCGTCTAATCGTCGCGCGGGCCCGGAAAGTTGAGCGTTTCTTGTCTCAGCCGTTCTTTGTGGCAGAAGTATTCACCGGTTCTCCTGGTAAGTACGTGAAGTTGGAAGATACCATCAAAGGGTTCCAAAAAATTCTGTCTGGTGAGTTGGATGCTCTGCCAGAACAGGCTTTCTACTTGGTTGGTGATATTAACGAAGCGATCGCCAAAGCTGAAAAAATCAAAGGTTAGTCATTAGTCATTGGTCATTAGTCACTGGTCATTGGTCATTAGTCATTAGTCATTAGTTCAAGTGCTAATGACTAATGGCAATTACAAATGACAAAGGACAAATGACAAAGGACAAAAGACAAAGGACAAAAGACAAAGGACAAAAGACAAAGGACAAAAGACAAAGGACGAAGGACGAAGGACAAAAGACAAATGACATTAACCGTTCGTGTAATTTCCCCAGATAAAACAGTCTGGGATGCTCCAGCTGAAGAAGTCGTTTTGCCTAGCACTACTGGTCAACTAGGTATCCTAACTGGACACGCACCACTTTTGACCGCTCTAGATACTGGTGTCATGCGAGTTCGTGGCGCTAAAAATCAGAATTGGGAAGCGATCGCTCTTTTGGGTGGCTTTGCCGAAGTCGAAGAAAATGAAGTGACAATTCTGGTTAACGGCGCTGAACGTGGCGACAAAATTAACCTTGATGAAGCTCGTACTGCTTACAACCAAGCAGAAGCACGTCTAAGTCAAGTTTCCGCAGACGATCGCCAAGCCCAAATTCAGGCAACCCAAGCCTTCAAACGCGCACGCGCTCGGTTTCAAGCTGCTGGTGGTTCGGTCTAATTTAAGTTTATATTTCCACTTTGTAGGTTGGGCAATGTTCAACCTACAAAATATTTATTCAGAAGAACTCAGGAGTCAGGAGCCAGAAATCAGTATAAATTCTGTACGGATGCCAAAATTCCATCCCTTTATAGATAGATTATTCTGAATCCTGAATTCTGACTCCTTATTTATTAATTTTAAAAAAAATTACGTCAAGTTTAAGAAATCGAGCCAAGCTTTGGTGGAGTGTTAAATTAGCTAATTAGTTGCCCAGATGGGCACAGATTATGAAAAGCTTTTCATCTTTGCTTGGTACTCGTAAACAAAATAAGGTAGCTCGTTTAGCAGCATCTATCGTAGCAACGTTAGCGCTCGCTGGTAGCGTTCACTCTGCCAATGCTACTTCTGTCAAAACAACTACTGCAAAAGAAATTACTTCAGCGACTGTCCAGCTAAACCAGACCACACCAAATATTGCTCAGTTACAAACTAGCAGGACTCAATATCAAGCTGCTGGAATTAATCCTGTTGTAGTGGTTCCCATTCTACTTGTTGGCGGTTTAGTCATATTCGTCCCCCTATTCTTTGGGGGACTAGTAGTTATTGGCGAACGTGAAGTTGGCATTGTAGTGAGGAAATTTACCCTTTCTGGGCGTGGACTCCCCGCCGGCAGTTTAATTGCCCTCAACGGCGAAGCTGGCTTACAGGCAGATACTTTAGCTCCTGGTTGGCACTGGGGCTATTGGCCTTGGCAGTATTCTGTAAAGAAAGAATCGGTAATTGTCGTTCCCCAAGGGGAAATTGCTTTAATTGTGGCAGCAGATGGTCAACCCAACCCACCAGAGCGGATTTTGGGGAAAATCGTGGGTTGTGACAACTTCCAAGATGCTCGAAAATTCCTCATCGAAGGTGGCGAAAAAGGGCGGCAAATGGGTTTTCTTACGGCTGGTACATACCGGATCAACACTGCCCTATTTAAAGTCATCATGGCATCAAATGCCAGCGCTCATGGCATGAATCCAGAACAGTTGCGGGTATATAGTCTGGCATCTGACAAAGTTGGGATTGTTACTACTTTAGATGGTGTACCAATTTCCGCAGGTGAACTCGCAGGCCCGATAATTGACGGACACGACAACTTTCAAAATGGTCAGAAATTTATTAATGGCGGTGGACGGCGAGGTTTACAAGAGCAGACTTTGCTTTCTGGTTCTTGGAACTTGAACCCTTGGTTTGTCCAGGTTGAGCAAGTGCCGATGACGGAAATTCCCATTGGGTATGTTGGCGTGGTAATTTCTTTCGTGGGTAAAGCACATCAAGATGTCAGTGGTGCAGCTTTCACCCACGGTAACTTGGTGAATCAGGGACATAAGGGTGTGTGGGTCGAACCGCTATATCCTGGTAAGCACCCGATTAATTCCCGGATTATGAAGATTGAACTAGTGCCAACGACCAACATCGTCTTAAACTGGTCAGGTCGGACTGAACGCCACAGCTATGATGCTAAACTGGCTTCTTTAACAGTGCGATCGCGTGATGGGTTTGCCTTTGATTTGGAAGTAGCGCAAATTATCCATGTGGGTGCTTTAGATGCTCCAAAGGTAATTTCTCGCGTTGGTGCTATGCAAAATCTCGTAGACCATGTATTAGAACCTACTATCGGTAATTATTTCCGCAACTCAGCCCAAAACTGTACTGTACTAGACTTTCTCACTGCTCGGAGTGAACGACAAACTGAGGCTGCTGAGTATATTAAAACAGCACTGCGGGCTTATGATGTGCAAGCGATCGACACTCTAATTGGTGATATTCAGCCACCAGCGTCGTTAATGCAGACACAGACAGATCGGAAAATTGCCGAAGAAGAACGCAAGACTTATGAAGTCCAGCAAATGGCGCAAACCCAACGACAGCAGCTTGTTCGGGAAACGGCACTGGCTAATATTCAGCAAGAAATGGTGAAATCGGAGCAGAGTGTGCATATAGCTGACCTCAAAGCCCAAGCCCAAATCAAAGAGGCAAACGGTGAAGCTGAAGGTACAAAACTCCGGGCAATTGCTGAGGCTGAAGGTATCCGAGCCACAGGTAATGCCAAAGCTGAAACCTACCGCGCTGGTGTAGAAGCTCTGGGGCCACAAGGTTATACAGCAATGCAACTGATGCAGATTATCGGCGATCGCAATGTCCGTTTGATTCCAGATGTCTTAGTTGGCAGTAATGGCAGCAATAACGGCTTAGTGGATGGGCTACTATCCATGATTTTATGGAATCAAACTGGTAAGGGTGAATTGACACCAACACCTTTGCATCCACAACCAATAGTTAACAAAGGACAACCAACCACAGAAAACGGTCTTCCACCGATAGTTGTGAATTTTCCTGTAGATAAGTAACATCAGAAACATGAGGTAGGGGCATAACATTGTTGTGCCCTTATAAAAAACAAACGGCAATATCTTATTGTGGGCAAAATGCCCACCTTGTAGGTAGGGGAATTTTGCTTTTACAAGAACGTTATCGTTTAATCAAGCAGATTGGTAAAGGGGGATTCTGTAAAACCTTCCTTGCTGTAGATGAGGGTCAGTTTCCGCCAATTCCTTGCGTTGTTCAAGAAATCTCGCAGGAATACGAGACATTTAAAACTTTTCAGCAAAAGGCGCAACAGCTAGAGGAATTAGGAAAGCATCCGCAAATTCCCGCATTATTAAATTATTTTCAGCAGGATGGGCATTTTTATTTAGTGCAGGAATTTATTGCAGGCACTAATTTAGCTCAGATGGTTGAAGAAGAAGGCGCTTTTAATGAAACTCAGATTTGGCAACTTTTAGAAGATGTGTTGCCAGTTTTCCAGTTTATTAGCGATCGCCACATCATCCACCGCGATATTAAACCCCAAAATATCATCCGTAGATCCCCAATTACTAAGAAGGGAGATTTCGTTATAGTCGATTTTACCACTGCGAAAATCGTCACAGAAATTGATCGGCTAACATTTGAAACCAGTATTGGCAGTCCAGAATACGCTGCACCAGAACAAGCAAAGGGAAAAGCCGTTTTTGCTAGTGATTTATATAGCTTGGGTGTAACTTGTATTTACTTACTTACCCAGATTCCTCCCTTTGATTTATATGATATTGCTAACGATTGCTGGGTTTGGCAACAATATCTTACTACTAAGGTTAGCGATGTCTGGCGACAAGACTCAAAGAGTCTACGCTTGGCGCAAATCCTCGACAAGCTGCTGCAAAAGACTATTAACCGCCGCTTTCAATCGGCTGATGAAGTTATGCAAGCAATGGGTATGGAATGTAAAACTCAAAATTTTAAATTACCAAATCCTCCTTGGCGATGCTTGCATACCTTAACTGGGCATTCTGGGACATTGAGTAGTGTGAATACCCTTGCCATTAGTCCAGACAGTCACACTTTAGCCAGTGGTAGTGATGACAAAAACATCAAGTTGTGGGATTTAAATAACAAAAAAGTTCTAGCTAGCTTATCAGGACATTCCCAAGCTGTAAAATCAGTTGCCTTCAGTCCCGATGGGAAAATTCTGGCAAGTGCTAGCGATGATAAAACTATCAAATTGTGGCAGGTTGAGACATTGGAGGAAATCTGCACCTTGTTAGGACACGCACACGCTGTAAAATCAGTTGCTTTCAGTCCAGATGGGCAGATTCTCGCTAGTGGTAGCTGGGATAAGACAATCAAACTCTGGGATATCTATACTGGTAAAGAAATTTGCACCATAATTGGACACCAATTACAGGTAAATTCAGTAGCATTTAGTCCCCAAGGACAGCTTTTAGCTAGCGCTAGTTATGACAGAACAATTCGCTTGTGGCAGATAGAAGGTTCCCAGAGAGAAATTCAAAACCGCCCATGCTATAGCTTGTTAAGCACCCTTTCGGGTCATGCATGGGCGGTTTTGACAGTCGCTTTTAGTCCCGATGGGAAAATTTTGGCGACGGGTAGTGATGATAACACTATTAAGTTGTGGGAGGTAAACACTGGTCAGCTAATTTGCACACTTGTAGGCCATTCTTGGTCAGTGGTGGCTGTGGCTTTTACTGCCGATGGCGAAACACTCCTAAGTGCAAGTTGCGACAAAACAGTTAAACTTTGGAGGGTAAGCACAGCAGAAGAGATTGTTACTCTCTCTGGTCATATAGACTCAGTATCTGCTGTTGCTGTGAGCAAAGTTACACAATTAATTGCAAGCGGCAGCCGGGACAAGACTATCAAACTGTGGCAGCTTGTAGAACTGGACAATAGCTAATTTTGTAATATCAAGCGCTACCTGTAAAGGCAACTTCTGGAAATTTCAACTGAGCTTCTGCCATTGGACGGTTTCTGCCTTCCTCTTGCCAGTAGTTAATCACTTCTGTTGCTTTATTAAGCAACTCGACACGATCCACGTCAGTAATCCAATGTTTGGACTCTAATTCCTTTTTTAACTCTTCCCAGGCGTCATTTCTGGGCCAAAAAAAGTACTTAGTCAAGGGACTGGTGCCTTTGCCTACAACTTGATCGACTGCGAGAGCAACGTTCTCGTCTAACCACAGAATTTTCAAAATAAACTTGGTCAATCACACCTCCGGGAATTTCCGGGCATTATTTAACAAGGATAGCGATCGCTTATTTTAACGCAATACCCTATCAAATGACCAAACAGTAATTGGATTGGGCTAGCATAAGGTGTAGTCGGCGCTAAGAAAGATGCTTATGACTGCTCAACTGCCCCAATCTCAAACAACATCTGGTTCAGATTTGTATGAGCAAGACTTTTACCTGTGGATTCAAACCACAGCAAAACTGCTCAAGCAAGGTCGGCTCACAGAACTGGATTTGGAGAATTTGATTGATGAAATTGAAACAATGGGCAGGAGTGAAAAGAAAGCACTGAGAAGCAATTTAGAAGTGGTGCTGATGCACCTCTTGAAGTATAAATATCAAGCCGAGAAGCGCTCTGGTAGTTGGCGAGCAACAATTCGTGAGCATCGCAAATGCCTCAGAGAAGCTCTAGAAGAAAGTCCTAGCCTCAAACCCTATTTCTTTGAGGTTTTTGGGCTGTGTTATGACGATGCTAGACTCTTGGCTGCCGATGAAACTGAATTGCATCTAGCTACCTTCCCCGAACAATCTCCCTTCACGCCAGAGCAAACCCTCGACCCCGATTTTTTACCTGAGTCATGAGCGCATTATGATGATTTAAAACTCTTTTGCTTCCTACCCCATGACTCAACCAACTTCTGTAAAAGCGATCGTTGTTTTCGATATTGATGGCGTTGTGCGCGATGTTAGCGGTTCCTATCGCCGAGCGATCGCAGATACCGTAGAACATTTTACCACCCAAGCATATCGTCCAACCCCACTGGATATTGACCAGTTGAAGTCTGAAGGCGTGTGGAATAACGATTGGGAAGCATCGCAGGAATTAATTTACCGCTACTTTGAAACCCAAGAACAGAGCCGAGAACAACTGCAACTAGATTACAGTGCGATCGTTGCTTTTTTTCAATCGCGTTACCGCGGCCCAGATCCAAATAATTTTACAGGGTATATCTGTAATGAACCCTTATTATTACAACCTAGCTACTTAGAACAACTTACCCAAGCAGGGATTGCTTGGGGATTTTTTAGCGGTGCAACTCGTGCTTCCGCTAACTATGTCTTAGAAAAACGCCTGGGTTTGGAATCTCCGGTGTTGATTGCGATGGAAGATGCGCCAGGTAAACCAGACCCCACTGGACTTTTTGCTACAGTTCGTGAGTTAGATAATGAAATTGAGCAAAAATTAGCTGTAGTGTATGTGGGGGATACGGTAGCAGATATGTATACCGTCGAGAAAGCGCGGAGTCTAAATTCTTCTCGCCCTTGGATTGGTGTAGGGGTTTTACCGCCCCATGTACAGGAAACAGCACCGCGTAGTGATGCTTATGGTGAGACACTAATAGCGGCAGGAGCAGTTGTAGTTTTTCGTAATGTGCAAGAATTAACCCCAAGGCAGATTCAAGAATTGGTAAGTTCATCTAATTAATCTGTATTTTTAGATGAATCCAGCTATTACTGGATTTTTAAGAACTTATCCAAAGCTGTAACTAGGCTGGGAGGCCAACGCCGGATATTTTTTACCCACTCAATATCTTTGTAGCGGCTATCAAGTCCATAAGCTGCTACCCAGTTACTTTCGGCTTCACCTTGTTCTCCATTTACCCAATATGCAGCTGTGAGGGCGGCACGCACATCAGCAAATTTGGAGTATTTACGGGCGATATTTCGCATCTCGCGGATTGCTTGCTCTTTTTGACCAGTTTCATACAGAGCAAGGGCGTAGTTAGCACGGGCGAAGGCAAAATTTGGGGCTATCTCATTAGATTTTTTGTAGTCTGCGATCGCATCTTCCCATTTTCCTAAACCTGCTGTGGCATTGCCGCGATTGTTATACGCCATCGCATCGTTAGGATCGAGTTCTAAAACATGATTATAATCTGCGATCGCATCGTCCCATTTTCCCATCCCTTCTAACGCCGCCCCCCGATTTAAATATGGATCGGTGACATTTGGCGCTAGTTCTATGGCTTTGTTATAATCTGCCAGCGCCTCTGGTAACTTATTCTGACTCACCCGCGAATTTCCCCGGTTACTCCAGGCCCCTGCATTTGTGGGAAATTGCTCAATAATTTTTGTCCAGTAAGTTTCAGCTGTCGCAAAGTCACCTTGATTCGTCGCTATAAACGCTTGATTTGCCCACTCATCACCTTGTTTTAACTGTTCTTGAGTAATGGGCGACTGAGATTGTGCCATAACTGGTGTACCCCAGCCAAACACAAGTAACAGACTGAGAAAAATACCAATCAACTTAATCATCTAGGTTTACCTGTCTATCTTGAAGATGGGGCATTGGGCATGGGGCATTGGGTATGGGGCAGAGGAGTGGAGGTCAAAGTACTCATTAACGGAGTTCAAAGACTCGTCAGCGAGTATTAAAGACTCATTAACGGAGTTCAAAGACTTGTCGGTGAGTATCAATGCCCAATGCCCAATGCCCCATGCCCATAATTACAATAATGACAACTGTTCATTAGGCGGCGTGAATCCCAAATGCTTATATGCTGCCTTAGTCGCCATCCTGCCGCGATGAGTTCTAGTTAAATACCCAATCTGCATGAGATAAGGTTCGTACACCTCTTCAATTGTTTGAGTATCTTCACCCGTTGCTGCTGCCATTGTTTCCAACCCCACTGGCCCGCCGTTAAATTGTTCAATGATTACACTCAGCATCTGGCGGTCTGTCCAATCTAAACCGCAGGGATCTACTTGGAATAGGTGCAATGCTTCAGATGCGATGCTTTCATTAATCTCCCCAGATATTTTTACTTCCGCATAATCACGCACCCGCTTAAGTAGCCTATTCGCAATACGTGGAGTTCCGCGTGAACGACGGGCAATTTCTGTGGCTCCATCTTCTGTAACAGGGGTTTTGAGTAATTGAGCGGTTCGCAGTACAATTTGAGTCAATTCATCAACTTCGTAAAATCGCAGTTTTTGAATTAAACCGAAGCGATCGCGCAGTGGTGAAGTTAAAGCACCCACACGCGTTGTAGCTCCCACTAGAGTAAACTTTGACAGCGGCAAACTTCTAATGCGAGCGCTGGAACCCTTACCAATAGTAATATCTAAGCGATAATCTTCCATCGCTGGGTAGAGAATTTCCTCTGTCATCCGCGAGAGGCGATGAATTTCATCGACAAATAAAATATCTCCTGGTTTCATGTTCACCAGTAGCCCGACAATATCCCGTGGACGTTCTAGGGCTGGCGCACTGGTAATTTTGTAATTTACCCCCATTTCCGATGCTAAAATCATTGCCATTGTGGTTTTTCCCAATCCCGGCGGCCCATATAGCAACAAGTGATCCAGTACCTCACCACGAGACTTTGCTGCTTTGATGGCAATATCTAGCACATCCTTTAAATCTTTTTGCCCGATGTAATCAGCAAATCGGTGTGGTCGAATACCTTCTTCTTGCTGTTCTTGCTCATCAATAGCAGCTTCAGGCTTCAAAATATTTTCTGTGGATGGTGCTTTCGCCGACTCTCGACGCTGTTTTGGTTCTCCGTTGGGTTCTGGAGGCTGTTTTTTCGATGAAATTATCGCCATAATTCAGCTATCTATTTTTAAGGGACTAGGAAGTGGGGGAGACAGGGGGGGCAGTGGAGGCAGGGGGAGAAAGAAGAACCAATGCCCAATGCCCCATACTCAATACCCATGAAAATTTTAGTTTGAGAATACCCGCGCCAATTTAAAATTTAAATTCCGGTCAATTACCCAGAAGTACAAAAGTTATTATGTTATCTAAAAGAATCTTACCGTGCTTAGATGTGAAGGCGGGACGGGTTGTAAAAGGAGTTAACTTTGTTAATCTCCAAGATGCAGGCGATCCGGTAGAACTGGCCAAGGTTTACAACGAAGCCGGTGCTGATGAATTAGTATTTCTGGATATTACAGCTACTCATGAAGATCGAGCTACAATTATAGATGTGGTGTACCGCACTGCTGAACAGGTCTTTATTCCATTGACTGTAGGTGGTGGCATTCAATCCTTAGAAAATGTTAAAGCTTTGTTACGAGCCGGCGCAGATAAGGTTAGTATTAATTCTGCGGCGGTGCGCGATCCAGACTTGATTAATCGGGCTAGCGATCGCTTTGGTAATCAGTGCATAGTTGTTGCTATTGATGCCAGACGCAGAAATAACCCGGAAAATCCAGGTTGGGATGTGTATGTGCGGGGTGGCAGAGAAAATACAGGCTTAGATGCCCTATTGTGGGCACAAGAAGTTGAAAAACGGGGGGCCGGAGAACTGCTAGTCACAAGTATGGATGCTGATGGAACCCAAGCTGGGTATGACATTGAGATCACACGCGCAATTGCCGATGCTGTAGAAATTCCAGTTATTGCTTCTGGTGGTGCAGGTAATTGTGAACATATCTACACTGCCCTAACTGAAGGCAAAGCTGAAGCCGCATTACTCGCATCACTGTTACATTACGGACAATTAAGCGTAGCAGAAATTAAAAGTTACTTGCGCGATCGCAACGTGCCAGTCAGAACATTATCTTGATCCACCATTTCTCATTTAATGACATCCATCTAAGGTTAGGCACACTTCCTGAAAAGGGTGTTAATATTATTTTACAAGTATTAACAAATATTAAGAAATATGCTGCTTCCTATTTTACTTTTTGATGTAGCCCTGGTAGCGTGGTCGCTGCACTTAATGGAAAAAGCCTACGAGAGTAAAGAATTTTCTCTAATGTTAGCTGGTACCTTGGTTGCTCTTGCTGCTGCTGCCATGTTAGTAGTCTACTTTTTGATGGGTCATTGTATGACCTATTTGTTGCAAGTATCCTAGAGAGTGCTGAGTACCAGAGGAGATATTTAAAATTTAGTCTCCTATAAAAAGTTTGACAAAGTAATAATAACTAAGCAATTATATATAGTTTATTTTAAGAGGATGTTTTCAAAGTACTAAAAGTATAATTTTTGCCTTCTAGAGTACGGTAAGTGCAACGAAAAACTAAGGTTTTCGCCATATACTTAAATGCTTGGCTGTGCTAATTATCAGAGCAAAAGACCCTTTTAAAACATCCTCTAAGGGCTTATAGCACAGTTGGTAGCGCACCTGTACATTCACAAATTAGATGCCGCAATCGATTTCAGCGTTTGGGTAAGGATTATGAGTTGTACACAAAGCTAAGTGACGCAATAATTTATGGCTCATTGATTCGTCTGATGGTAAAACGAATGGCACCCTAAAGCTTTTCTTGACGAATCAGCTAGCTTTAAGGATAAATATGGCTAACCAAAGCTTATTGATGCATCACTTTTTCAGTTTTACTTTGTGGAGTAATTCATCTTTAATCCGGTTAAGAATTGAAGTCTCATCCAAGTTTGCTAAAATCCGATTAATTACTGCTTTCGGCCCATCAGGCCCCCAAGTTGCGCCATTGGCTAAATAAACTTTGGTAACTTGTCCAATACCGTAAGAAGAAACACCAGCGACTCCTCCTTGGGTAATTGCTACCGATATATAAGGGCCTAGTGCAATGCCACCCGTAGCTGTTGCAGAGATCCCAAGTAAAGTTTTTAATCCACTCAAGCCTAAATTTGCTAACAATTCACTAGCACCGATACCGCCCATACTCAAGGCGATTTTTTGTAGCAATTGTACAGCCCCAGCCTCGGTCATAGAGAAGCCATAGAGTTTAGATAAACCCAAAATCAGAGCAATATCAATTACCACACTACTCAGAATATCTACCACAGTTACAGGATTGAGTGCGATCGCTAATGCTTTAGTCATCACAGCCTTCCAAATCAACTGATTGGCATTCTGTTCCCGAATCATCAGTTTTCGTTCTATCAACTGCTCATTTACAATGTCGGCATAAAGCATGGTATTTAGGGCAACCAAGGCTTTACCCTCACGATGCAGAATTTCCAATATTTTCAGCTTCAGTTCCTCGACTTGGGCATTTCCTGTACGCAACTGTATGCCCCTAGTACCATCAGGGCGACGAATCGCCGTCTTCACCAATGGCGATGCCGCAGCCATGACAATTTCTAGAGGTGTGAGTAATTCCCGTACCCTTTCATCCCGGATTTTGTGATAAATTGCCATCCGGTCTGCTTCTGGATACTGATCTACTTTGTTAAACACCAGAATGATCGGTTTACCTGCTTCTCGCAACTGCGAAAGGGCGGCGTATTCTAACTTTGTCATATCACCAGATATCACAAATAGAATCAAATCTGCTTGTTTGGCAATCTGTTCAGCTAAAGCGGCGCGGGTTGCACCATCTACTTCGTCTAATCCAGGAGTATCAATTAATTCCACCTGAGATTGACCTACACCAGGGAGAGTTACTCGCAAAGCACGTTCAGTTTCCCCAATCATCTCCTCACTAATACTCCAATTAACTGTTTGAGCAGTACGGGTGACACCGTGTAGCGGCCCAGTTTCAAATACCGTTTGCCCAACCAAAGAATTGAGTAGAGAAGACTTACCACGTCCCACCATGCCAAAAGTCGCAATCTGCACTACCATGCGGTCTAACTTTCCCAGCATGGTTTCCAAATCAGCAATTTCCCTCTCTAACCCGGTTTTTTCCTGGGGAGTAAGGTCGAGATTAGCTACTAAGTTTCGCAACGCTGTTTGTGCTTGTTTATAGTTCAGTTCCGTCTGAATGTCTTCAAAACTAAAAATAGCACTATCCAGTTCTTCCTCCCAGCTGAGAGAATTTACGTTAGTGTTAGCGGAATCGCTTTGATGAGGTTCAGGCACGGGCAATGTCGAGGTCATATCAATTTGAGATTTGAAATTTGGGATTTTTAAATTAGCCCTGTCTCTTATCCTAGTTATTTTTAACAGAGGTTTGTGGAGATTAGGGAGCAGAGGAGAAGTTGCAGTAAGTTTTCCCCTCTGCCTCTTCTGCCCAATGACCAATGACTAATGACCAATGGCTAACAAAAAGTCATAAACTGAAAAATGCATCTAAATATAACGCGTTAGGATCTTGACTAAATTACCTGTGCGGAAAATCGTTATTGCCGGCAACTGGAAAATGTTCAAAACCCAGTCAGAAACCCAGGAGTTTTTACAAGGATTTCTGCCCCACTTAGAGGAAACCCCCGAAGGGCGAGAAGTGATATTGTGTCCTCCTTTCACTGATTTAAGTGTTTTGTCCAAGACCTTGCACGGTAGCCTCATCCAACTGGGGGCACAAAATATCCATTGGGAAGAATATGGAGCCTATACGGGTGAGATTTCTGGCCCGATGCTGACAGAAAGTGGTGTGCGCTTTGTGATTGTCGGTCATAGCGAACGACGGCAATACTTTGGGGAAACGGACGCCACCGTTAATCTGCGCCTCCGAACTGCTCAAAGGTTTGGTTTGACTCCAATTCTCTGTGTTGGCGAAAGTAAACAACAACGAGATGCGGGAGAAGCTGAATCACTGATTGCTCTCCAACTCGACAAAGCCTTGGTAGATATCGATCAGGATAATTTGGTGATTGCCTATGAACCGATTTGGGCCATTGGTACTGGTGACACTTGTGAAGTAGAGGAAGCTAATCGAATAATTGGCTTAATTCGTAGCAAGTTGACTAATCCAAATGTATCAATTCAATATGGCGGTTCAGTCAAGCCGAATAATATTGATGAGATTATGGCTCAACCAGAAATTGATGGTGTCCTCGTGGGAGGAGCAAGTCTAGAACCTGAGAGTTTCGCTCGGATTGTGAATTTTAAGTCAGTGTGATGTGCTTTTTTCTCGTTCCCATGCAGAGCATGGGAATGCCTAATGTAGATTTATGCCAAGGAACTTGATAATTCGAGGACGCTGTTTCGATTGGGGACAGCGGACTTATTTGATGGGCATTTTAAATGTAACGCCTGATAGCTTTAGTGATGGGGGTGAGTTTAACACTTCCTCAGCTGCTTTAGTACAGGCGCAAGCACTGGTGGCTGCTGGTGCTGACATCATCGATGTGGGCGGTCAATCAACTCGACCAGGGGCAAAGCAAATAACTCTGATGGAGGAACTTGACCGGGTACTATCGGTATTACAGGTGCTAAGACCAGAGATTTCAGTCCCGATTTCTGTAGATACAACCCGTGCTGCTGTCGCCAAGGCATCTGTAGAAGCTGGAGCAGATATTATTAATGATATTTCTGGCGGCACTTTTGACTCAGAAATGTTGGCAACAGTCGCAGAGTTAGGTGTGCCGATGATTTTAATGCACATCCGGGGAACACCACAGACAATGCAACAACAGACCGATTATCAAGATTTGCTCGGTGAGATTTATAATTTTTTGGCTCGGCAAATTGAGGCAGCAACTTCTGCGGGCATTGACCTGGATAAAATTATTATCGATCCTGGTATTGGTTTTGCTAAAAACTATGAGCAAAATTTAGAAATTTTTCGCAGTTTGCGATCGCTCGCACCACTCAACTGTCCTATCTTGGTAGGAGCATCTCGTAAAAGTTTTATTGGTCGCATTTTAAATCAACCAGATCCCAAAGCACGAGTTTGGGGAACGGCAGCAGCTTGTTGTGCTGCTATTTTTAATGGCGCTGATATCCTCCGAGTTCACGATGTTCAAGAAATGCGCGATGTTTCACTAGTAGCCGATGCCTTATTGAGACAAGCTAGACAGCGTGACTCTTAAGTATTCCGTTCTTCGATTTTTTTGCCGTTACCTTCTTGAGTTACCGACTCGGCTATCAACTCCTGAAACATTTCACTTGAGTTAGCCGGGTCTACAAAGACAATTTTGGCGTTATTGCTCTCACCAAGTTTTTGGCTAGCATCTACATAATCTTGAGCCACGAGATACCGCAGAATGTCTCTACTATCGGGATTGGCACGGAGAGCTTGAGAAATGATTTGCACTGAAGCCATAGTTCCTTCTGCTTTCTTAATCGCAGCTTCCTTTTCCCCTTCTGCTTCGGTAATCAATGCCCGTTTTTTGATGACGGCGGCTTGTTCCTCTTCCCTAGACTTTCGCACACTCTCAGGTAGGGTAATTCTCTGAATATCTAACCGGAGAATCTCAACTCCCCAATCTGCCGTTACATGATTCAACTGATCTAAAATAGCTGAGTCCATCTCTGCTCTAGAGACGTTGGTCTGCTCTAGGGTATTTTGGGCAATGATTTCTCGGAGCGTAGTTGTGGTTATCTGTGTTAATGCCCCTTGCAGATCCTCAATCGCGTAAAAGCTTCTCTCAATATCTCGAATGCGCCAGTATACAATAGCATCCACTTCTACGTAAATATTATCTTGGGTGATCACATTCTGAGGTTTGATGTCTGTATACTGCTCTCGTGTAGTATCTTCCATCACAATCTGATCGACCAAGGGAACAATAAAGTTCAGCCCCGGCTTAAGTTTTCGATGATACCGCCCTAAGCGTTCGACTAAGGCTTCATTTCCTTGATTAATCAGTTTTGCAGAACCTAATGCATAACCTATAAGGGCTAAAACTATAGCAATAATTGGCTCCATGTATGCTCCTATTCAGCTTTGGGGAGAATTTAGTGTCAAAGATATGCTACTAGCTTGTCATATCTTTGAGTTTAATGTTTTGAGTCTGTAATTTTATCAACATCGGCAGCGATGTCGAGTCGCTGCACGTTTTGTACATATTTTGTAAGTAAAAACTATTTTGCGGAATGCGATCGCTATTAAAGCACCTTGATAAAACGCTGGCAAGGACTACTTGATGTAATCAACATTACTTGTACTGGCATTTTCAGACAGCCTGAATTTTTTTAAGTATATTTACGCAAGCTAATCAAATTAAGGTAAAATTTGGCAAGATTTTAAAAACCCCACTATAATCGGATAAAAATTGGCTTGGGCCATTAAAAATATCAAAATATTATGGGCAGGTTGTTAATCAAACTTATAGGTTTAATTCTACTTTTCACAGGATTATACTTTTTTGGTCAAAACATCATATTTGTTAGCGGTTACTATTCATATTTTTATCGGAGCTTACCTGCTACAGCTTCAGTTTTGGCAACGATGATAGGTATATTTGCATTAGTCTTTTTTCGGAGAGAAACTGGTAACTTAGGATGGATTTTTCTCGGCATTGGCGTAGTATTAATTTTCTTAAGCGGTGGAGTTATTTTAAAGCCAACTAGCCTATGGAATTTCATAATTGCTTTTACAGCATTAGCAACTGGATATAAATTACTAAATGAGGGCAGAATCAACTTTTAAAATCTGTTTTCATTATGTATCTTAGTAACTAAGATTACATTATTTACCCATTGAGAGTACAGTCAGAAAAATTTAGCATCATAATTTCCCCATCTTCTTTATTGGTTCTAAGAGTGCATTAGGGAACTTAGATTAACTTTTAGTTAAGTAACGATTTCACAATACAGAAGCACACGTAACCCTCGTCAGCCGGACGAATAGCCTCTTAATCATGACTTTAGCTCAGAGGGGTTTTACTAAGGTTGAGGGTAATATTAGAATGGAAACTATTGATGATGAGGAAAAGGGAAGAATGACCCAGGTGGTTCTAGGAGAGAACGAAGGAATAGACTCAGCTTTGCGTCGGTTTAAACGCCAGGTTTCCAAAGCTGGGATATTAGCTGATGTGAAATATCATCGGCACTTTGAAACACCGATAGAAAAACGCAAACGTAAGGCAGTGGCAGCTAGACGCACAAGACGTTTTAAATAAACCAATTTGGTGTGATACCGGCGTTGCTTAAGGTTATGACCGAAAACAAGCAACAGCGCGTAGGCGTAGCCCATCGTAGACATCGCCATTATTCATACAAACATTAAGCAAAGTCTGCCGCACCGCTAATTAGGGTGTAGATGAGTTACTTTTACTATATGTAGAGAGCGTTAGAGGCTTTATCTTGGTTGGATGGAGCAAGCTAAAATCGCTACCCATCAACCAAAATAAGCGCCTTTAAACATCGGTTAGCTTTCTTTAATCAGCTGATAGGACAGTATTCATGCAGCCCTAAGACTCAGAATTATTAATGGTGCGGCTATTACAAACATTCATCGCCTTTTCTACTCCCTGCTTGAGACTTAGTTCAATACACTCAACTATGAACTGAAGTACAAGAGACATCTGCTGATTTTCGGCAGCAGAAAATCGCCCCAGCACATGAGAGACAGCACCAGAATCATCCTTATTAGCTGCATCTTTGGGTTTACCAATACCGATTCGCAAACGGGGAAAGTTTTGGGTATTAAGATGTGCGATCGCACTTTTCATGCCGTTATGTCCCCCAGATGAACCAGATAAACGCAAACGAGTTTTTCCCAAGGGCAAATCCATATCGTCATAAACGATCAACACTGACTCAGGCGGCAATTTATACCAACTTGTCACCGCTTGTATTGCTTGCCCTGAGCGATTCATATAAGTTAACGGCTTTAGCAAGCGAATCTTACCTCCACCTGGGGCTATACCCTCGCCATACTCACCCTGAAACTTCCGGTTTTCTGCTAAGGAAATGCGCCAAGAACGGGAGAGAGTTTCTAAAGCAGCAAAACCGATATTATGGCGTGTTTGGTCATATTTAGCTTCTGGATTCCCTAATCCGACGATTAGTTGGGGAATTACCAAAGCTGGTTGCGTAACAGCTTCTGTCATTTTGCCTAGAGTCAATTGATATGCAGCACTCTTCTATATAGTCTGTCTGATTAATTTTGGGGAGTTCGTAGTAAGCACTTCAGTGTTTAAAATCCAGGACTAGAGTCCTTACTACGAACTTGACAGACTACTAGCTAGGTTGGGAAGAACTAGCGGTATCCTGCTCAGATTTAGCAGGGTGGATTTGCTTAGGTTCCAATTCAGCAGTAGTCTTGACAACTTCTTCTAACTGTTCTGCTTCTTTTTGAAACTCGTTTTGAAACTCCTTAGAGGCTTCTTGGAAACTACGAATTGTTTTGCCCACACTCCGACCGATCTCTGGTAGCTTTTTTGGGCCAAAGATTAACAGCGCTACTACCATAATTACAGCCATTTCCGGCAGACCGATACCAAATATATTCATTTTTTGTCTCCTGTAAACTTTAGAACCACTACAGAAACTCACATATATAGTTAGTCTAGTCGGAAATCGCAACTCACAAAAAAACCCGGAAGAACCGGGTGTAACTTAACTTGTTATCCAAACTCACTCGCTGTGTATGCGTTAGCGTCCTAAGCTGCGCCAATCGACAAATACATCCTGAACCAACAGTGATTTATTGTAAAGTTGCAGAATAATCAGCAGAAACACGAAAAATAGCGCCATAAAAACAGCCATCACAGGGGTAGTACCCCAACCTGGAGCCACTTTCCCATACTCAGAGTTCAGTGGTTTCAGGATATCTCCCAACCTAGTCCTTTGTGCCATAGTCCACCTAAGATTACTTGCCAAAGCTTTTTTTAATCTTCTGTAATATTCTATAAGAATAGCACTCATCATCTATCTCTCAATTATGGAACCCGCAATAGTTCTTAGCATTTCTATGGCTGCCGTCGTAGTTGCCATCACTGGAATTTCGATCTATACCTCCTTTGGCCCTCCTAGCAAGGAATTGAACGATCCGTTTGATGACCACGAAGATTAGTGCGATTCGTTGTAAGTCCTACCAGCAAGGTTCATGCTTGACTCTTTATCTGCCCACACCGAGTAAGCTCGATTCTTACAGAGTGAAACTGGGAACAGAGCGCAATAGTACTACTGTTATGGGTGGTAACGGCGCTACCAAGAAAAGTGACCTACAGTGGATGTTGGGGCATATCTTAAACACCCGATATCAGAGTTACCCTGCCGAGTTTTTAAGTGACAGTGGCTAGAACCTGGGGTTCTGATGGTTAAATTGGCACTACCTAACGGAACAAACAATTTACTGAGGGAACTTTTTGTCACTACTACAATAAGTAATTACACAAACCCTCTTGAAAAGTTTTTTAGGAGGGTTTTTGATTTATTTAGAGCGATCGCCTTGCTCTTGCATTGGTTAAGGGACTTCCAAATCAAAAAATATCCAATTAACTCTTGTGGGCTGGGCGTCTCGCCCAACTGTAGCCAAAGGCGGGCTTTTCAGTCAATCTGACAAGATTGGATAATTTATTTGTTGTATAGCAATCCTATTTGAGTTGTGAAAATTAACGAATCGCCAAGACGCCAAGAGCGCCAAGAAAAGAAAGAGAAGTTTTCACAAATGATTTAGGACTGCTATAGGACTAGTATTTGATTTTTGAAATATACGTAGGGTGCGTTACGCTTCACTAACACACCCTACAAATACTTAGATTTTTTCAGAAATCAAATATGATTCCTATATATACTTCCAAATAATTAATAAAATCAGGTGCAACCTTTAGAGCTGATTCGTAAAGTAAATCTACAGAGAAGTAAATCTGGTTTTACTCAGGTTATAGGCTAAATCAAGTATAGTTATGTTGAGTTGCAGAATTACTGTTAAAAATCATGTATATTCAGTTACATGGGTAGAGTAATAATAAATTTTGTCCCCTCACCAGGTATTGATAAGCAGTTGACTTGTCCGTTGTGTTTGTCAACAATAATTTGGTAGCTAATGGCTAATCCCAGCCCGGTTCCCTTGCCCACAGCCTTGGTTGTGAAAGATTGCTCAAAAATTCGAGATTGCACCTCAGTAAGCATACCAGGGCCATTATCTTGGATACAAATTGTGACAGTTTGTTGTTGAGGATCGAGCGATGTGGTAATGGTGATTATACTCGGGACAGCAGTAATATCTTGATTGGAATTTTTTTGATGGAGTTCATCAAATGCATCAATGGCATTGGCGATGATATTCATGAACACCTGGTTCAGTTGTCCGGGATAGCAACTGATTGGAGGTAACTCACCGTATTGTGTGACAACCTGGATTTTAGTGCGATCGCCATTGCCTTTGAGTCGATGTTTCAACAGCATTAAGGTGCTATCGATTCCTTCGTGAATCTGAAACTTTATCTGAGATGAAATATCTGCGCGAGTAAAAGTTCTCAGAGAGAGACTGATATCTTTCAGACGGGTAATGCCTTGGTGCATTGATGCCAGTAGTTTCGGCAGATCCTGTGCCAGATACTCCAAGTCAATTTCTTCAAGAAGCTCTTGAATTTCCGAGTCTGACTGCGTTAGCTTCTCCTGTTGCAGGCTCACCAGGCGAAGTAGATTATTTACATGTTCTTCAATATAAGATAAATTTCCGCCAACGAAACCAACCGGATTATTAATTTCATGACCAATACCTGCAACCAACTGCCCTAATGTGGACATTTTCTCACTCTGGATCATTTGTAGTTGGGTTTGCTGTAACTGTTGTAGAGATTGAGTTAATTCTGCGGTGCGTTCTTGCACACGTTCTTCTAATGTGCGGGTGAGATGGGAAATTTTGAGGTGTAACTTTAAACGGGCAATGACTTCTTCATGTTGAAAGGGTTTGGTAATATAGTCAACCGCACCTATTTCCAGTCCAGCCACCTTGTCTGTAGAATCGGATAGGGCAGTCATGAAAATCACCGGAATATTCTCAGTGATGGGATTGATTTTCAGTCTCCGACAAGTTTCAAATCCATCAATACCTGCCATCATTACATCCAAGAGTATGAGATCGGGATGAGCATATTCTGTTTGTTCGATCGCTGACTCCCCATCTGTTGCCATCAGGGCTTTCCAGCCACACTTGTGAATCGCTTCCGCTAGCACCTTGAGATTGTTTGGATTGTCATCCACTAATAAAATATGTATGGGTTTCGAGATAGGAACAGCGATCATGGATGTAACTCCGTTGTAACAAATGATTTGAGTAACTTACGGATTTTTCCGGTTTGGAAATTGGCAGTGAGTTTGCTTAACTCTGCCGCGAAGGGAGCTAGTTGATTATTTTGCTCAATTAGTTCTCTTAACATTCCCTCAATCGCCGAGATATCTCCCATCATTGCTAAATGATAGAGTTGTTGCAAAACTTCTTGGGATGGTAGAATCCATTCACTACTAGCGATCTGCTCGCCTTTGGGAGGCGAAGATTCGGCATATATCCATTCCACCCCCAACAGCGATCGCAGTCTATTGAGTAGTTCCTCAATCTGGAGAGGTTTGGCTAGAAAGGCTGTTGCCCCTGCTTCTAAACTCCGCTGGCGATTTGACTCAAAAACGCTGGCACTAGAGACAATAATAGGAATAGAACGGGTTTGCGGATTCTCTTGCAGGTGAACCATTAGCTCAAAACCATCCATATTCGGCATGGCTAAATCAAGCAGAATCACATCTGGATTGTGTTCAATTGCTATCTGTAGCCCATGTTTGCCATCGGTCGCTTCTAGGGTTTGACAGCCAATTTCTTGCAGCAGACTGGTTAACATAGAACAGTGGTTGCGATCGTCATCAACAATCAGAATCTGAGGCGCACTACCCTGAATCCCAGTAATTTTCTGGGGAGTTGGGTTGTAATCTGTCTTAGACATCGCTCCTCCACGCCAATCATGTAGGCGTAGCCCGTCGTAGACATCGAGTGGTACTGATACTGTCAAATCCAGCCAAAACAGACTTCCTTCACCCAGGTGGCTTTGCACCTGAATTTGGCTCCCCATCAATGCCGCAATTCTTTGGCTAATGGCCAATCCCAAGCCAGTACCTTCAGATCGTTGTCCTGCTTCACCCACTTGCTCAAAGGGCAAAAAGATTTTCTCAAGTTGGTCTGGTAACATCCCAATACCCGTATCTTCAATTTGAAAACGAATCTTTTGATGTGTCATTTGTCCATTGTCATTGGTGAGCCACTGCGGTCTTGGGGTCTCCCCAAGTGAAGCAAGTGGCGTCGTTTGTTTAGACTCTTGACTAATGACTTCCACTTTGAACGTTACACTACCGCTATCTGTAAATTTGATTGCGTTGCCCAGCAAGTTAATTAACACTTGCCGCAGCCGTTTTTCATCAACTTCAACGGCAAGTGGTAGGCGATCGCTAATTAAGATATTAAATCTAATCCCTTTCTGTTCAGCCCGGATACCACAAATCTCTGTTACACCATGTAAGAAACTGGGCAGATGCACACTAGTGACAACCAAATCCAATTTCCTCGCTTCTATCTTTGAGAGATCGAGAATGTCATTGATCAGCATCAAAAGATGCGAACCGCATTGGTAGATAATGCTAACCCCTTCGAGGTTTTTAGCTGTCATGTTTGGCGATCCTTCTAGTACCTGGGCAAAACCAAGGATGCCATTAAGAGGTGTGCGTAGTTCGTGGCTCATATTGGCGAGAAACTCACTCTTGGCCTGATTGGCAGCATCGGCAGCTTGCTTTGCCTCCACTAATTCATGAGTTCGTTCTTCGACTTTTGTCTCTAGGGTTTTGGAATAATCCAATAGTTGACTGTTGGCAATTTCCAGTTGACGATTTGTTTCTTCTAACTTCCTCTGTTTATAGGCATTAGTTGTTGCAATCACACTACCGATAAACGCCGCTAAAGTGGGTGTTACCGGAATTAAAACACCATACAAAAACATCCCATAGCCACCCCATATACAGGCTCCACTGATGCCTACAGTTGCCCAAAGAATTTTGCCGCCGGGAATCCGCAGCTTGCTATTAGATAACAACCAACTGCCTGTAGAACCAATGACAGACGACAAAACAATCCAGAGTGATAAATAACGGCTTCTGAACCATGCCAATTGAGCAGAATTTGATAGCCTCCTAAATCGGCATCGGTATAACCTGCTTCTTGATTTTGCAGTGGTAAGTAAATTTCCTTACCCAACTGAAACTTTTGCTGTTGGGGGTCAATGCTTTCTAAGCTAATTTTTTCAGCTTCGAGGTACTTTAGAGCTACTAGGGTTGCCAGTCCAGCTTTAATAGTGTTTTGCTCTTTAGCATCTTCAGCTGTTAGGAGGGCACGACGTACAAAGCGATCGCCATCCAAGACTAAATCTGCTAATCCTACTTGATCCTTTTTTTTCAATTCCGGTGGAGGATTGACGCGTTCACCGGTAATTTTCTCAACTCCGATTAAATTGGGAGTATTGCGAAAGACTTGAACAAGTTGCTCGTGTCCGCTTCCTTCGGGTAAATCTCGATAGAGATCCAAGCCAATGGCTCTCGGCTGCTGCGCCCGGATTTTTTCTAGTAATCGTGCCAGCGCCCAGTCTGGAACTGGCCATTTACGTACTGATTGGATATCGCGCTCATCAATTGTAACAATCACAATCTCATCTGCGTAGGCGTAGCCCGCCATAGGCATCGCCTCTGAAGATCGCTGACGAACCCATTCGTCGCGAATTTTCCATTCCGGTAAATTGAAAAGTCCCAACGATTGCCCAACTATAACTGTCAAGGCAACGCTGGGAGTAATAATTAAAACGCTGCGAGTATGTTGGATAAAAGCCTGGAATCTGCGCCACATATTTGTGCCATACAATGGGGGTTGGGATTGGGGAAGGTGGTGCCCCTCAAGGGGATAAGGGATAATTGGGGACTGGGTGGAAGGAAAAAGAGGGGAACAAAGAGAATAAAGAGAATAATTACTCTTAACCCAATCCCCAAATTGGTATTAGTTAGTAGATGCTAATAAGTTCGCTGTTACAATCTCCTTCAAACTCACTGAGGATAGAAGTTCTTCCCATTGTTTTCGGAGAGTTGCATTGTTAGGTTGAGTGGTATATACCGATGCAAGTGTTGCCACACAGTCATACCAAACACCGTTTTTACCCAAAATAGTAGCCCGCTTCAGAGCATCTTGCTCTTGGATTGCTGTTGCCAACTCTGCGCTGGGCTGGATACGCTGAATCCAACCATCGACGTAAGGCGTACTCGGACTGAGTTGACCATCTACTTTGAGTGCTAGGAACCATTGATAGTTTTTACCAACGGCTAAAGCGGGTGCATTCGCTGGTAATTTGATCGCGATTACTCCAGTTTTCTCTGGAACTGAAATGTTCATTTGATGTTGCATATTGCCAACTTCATCCTTGAGGCTGAACACTGCTTCTTGAGCATTAGAAGCCGGGATATATACCAATATTGTGGGACGTTCAGACACTGTTGTGCCATAGAAGTTTTGGGGCAAGAGGGCGATTAGCGCTGTTGGTTGCGTTGTATTTGTAATCGATGGATTCAAGTAGTAAGTACCAACGCGAGAAGCACCCGCACTTGCTTGTTGGGGAGCGCCTTTGCCGACAGCAGGTGTAAAGAGGTTGCCGCGAGAAGCTCCTCCTGTTGCCTGTCTGGGCGTACCTTTACCGACGGCAGGTGTAAAGAGGCTGCCGCGAGAAGCTCCTCCGGTTGCTTGTCTGGGCGTACCTTTGCCGACAGCAGGTGTAAATATACTACCGCGAGAAGCTCCTCCGGTTGCTTGTCTAGGCGCACCTTTCCCGGCAGTAGGTGTAAATATACTACCGCGAGAAGCTCCTCCGGTTGCTTGTCTAGGAGAGCCACTGTTGGCGGGTGGAGTAAATGTAATAGCATGAGCACTAGTCCATGTAGTGCTAGCGAGCAGAGCGATGACGCTCAATGTACTAGCTAAATATCGACGTTTCATGATGTTTTCCTTATGTCATTGCAATGTGATACAAACAAAATACGTTTGTTTCGACTATGGTCAGAAGCTCAGAGAATAAGTCTAAGTAACAGTAAAATCAGGGAACTTCTATTAGCAGTATAGGCGAGCTTGAGCTAAATTCGTGTAAAAAATAGCGTAAATTATTGACAAAATACTCAGTTATATTACTTAGCTAAATCCAGTTACCGATCAAAACAAAGCCAGACCAAAAGAACGGTTCGTGGAAATCAGTTTGGCGAATTAGGCTAATTTGTGCTTGTCTTAGTGCTTCGGCTTTAGTGATTTTGGGTTGTCGCAGTTGCTCATAGAAGCGAGTCATTAGCATCTCGGCTGCCCGATCTTTAACGGGCCATAGGGTGGCGATAGTTGAGCGAGCGCCAGATTTGACAGCCAAGCCTGCTAGTCCCAGGACGGCGCGATCGTCTCCTGCTGCTGTATCACAGGCACTTAGTACCAGCAACTCGATGGCTTTCGATGGATCGCTACCCCGATTTTTTAGGAGTTCAGATAACTCTTTAACATTGACTTGTCCATCCCAAGTGAGCAAGAAGGTATCTTCTAGGCGGGAACTAAACTGTCCGTGGGTTGCTAGGTGGACAATACCTGCACTACTGGATTTCACTTGTTTAGCGAGGGCTTGACTAGTAAATTCCTGGTTTAGCAACACAGAGGACGATACTGACTTGGAGATTTGTTTCACTTCTGATTCCACGGCGGGCAAAGCACTAAAGCCAGCGCGAGATTGGCTAATGCCACCAACGATCGCATTCATCTGGTTTTGATGAAGCGATCGCATCGCCATCAGTTGCAATCCTGGCGAGAGCGCCACAGCATACTTCTCAATCAGATATTGCTTACCGTCAAAAAGAGCTGCAATGGGAATATTCCGCAATCGACCATCCAAAACAAACACCAATGTTTTGGTATCAATCAATGCTTGATCTGCTTCCTCTGGACGAATCAACCAACTATAAATTTGTTGAGACAATCGATCTCTGTCTTGGGAATCGGAAACAGGGTTAAGAGCAACCAAAAAATTGTCTAGAGTCTGCTCAATTTCCGCTTGAGGTTTGTGAGTAACATAGGAACGGAGTGGTTGCCCTGCTTTGGAGAGAATTACTGTTAAACGATCTGGCAGGATGATTGGATAAATGACGGTTGCAGTAGGATCAACCTGATCAATTTGTTGAGTTTTATCTAAACAGGCTTCCCGAAAAAAGTTATCGAGTTCCGCAATTTGAAGTGCCTCAATCAATTCACGAGCTTGTATTAGTTCTGCTTGACTAGGTTGATTCTCTAGAAGTAAATCAACCAGTTCCCGGTAGACAGGCTCCACACTAGTGCGAAAAGAGAACTGGACATCAGGGTTGATAGCCACCAAATCTGCCCGCAGTGCCTTTAAGGCGTTGACTGCTTCTGTATAGGCGGTAATCGCTTTTGAGCGATCGCCTTGTTGTTTATACAACTGTCCCACCTGCCAAGCAGATTGAGCAATGATATCGTTAGCTTGGAGTTGGCGGGCAATGTTGAGGGATTTCTGAGTTAACTCCTGCGCTTCGGATAATTGCTGTGTACGCTGATAGAGTTTTCCCCACTGATTTAGTGCATGAGCTTCGGCTTGAGTATCCTGGATTTGCTGTGCAGATTTGACTGTGACTGCCATCAGTTGCGCCAAATCCTTCAGCGGTAGGATTTGCTCACGATTTGACTGACGATCTAGGGTGGCAACAAAATTGATTGCTGCGTAGAGTGAGGTGTGACTGGGGGGCAGTTCCTGGAGTTGTTGGAGTAGTTGAGGTGCGAGTGGGTTAACAAACTCCAGTTTGTCGTAATTGAGGAAAAGTTTGAACTGAGCTAAACGCGCTTGTAACTGATCGCTTGGGTTAGTTGTTAAGAGTTGAGCCTGTTCAAAGTAATTTAATGCTGATTCTGGATCTTCCAAGTCAACGGCAGTTTGACCGAGGCTTATAAGGATAGAACTCAAATGGGGTTTCGCTGCAATTTTCTGGGCGATCGCTAAACTTTGCTCTAAAATCTGTTGACTTTTACTAGAATCGCCAATTATTTGCAAGGCTAAACCAAGCGATCGCAGTCCGCTAACTTTGATTTCATTATCCGGCAACCCTTGGAGTTTTTGAGTCAGTGCCTCTAACTGTTGTTTAGAACGGCGATAAAATCCTAAAGTTTGTAAAGCTTGTGCCTGGTTGATTTGACTACCCAGGCTTCCCATTGTGTCGCCTGCTTGCTCATAAAATTTTTGAGCTTGTTGCCAACTTTCGAGGGCGGTTTCGGCTTTGCCAGTATGCAATTGCAAATTTGCTTGGGTATTGAGTGCTTGTGCCCAGAGAATTGCATCAGCAGAGGGAATGGAGGTTTGCAACAGTTTCAGACTTTGCTCAATGGACTGTTGGGCTGCTTGCCATTGATTAAGCTCCTGTTGTGTCAGTGACAGGTAACTTAAACTTAGAGCTTCGCCCTGGCGATCGCCTTGGGTATGATACTGTTGTGCTGCCGTTTGCCAAATCGTCACTGCTTCTGCAAAGCGTCCTGAATGGTAGAGGTTTCGTCCCTGTTCTAGCCAATTGGTCGGTTGAGAAGTCGATGCTGACACATTCAGGCTAGAAGTTGTTGGTACTGGTAGAGACGCTCTAGTAGGTGTAATGGTTATTGCTAAACACAAGCTCAAAATACTCAGACTGATATATAGCCAACGAAGTTGTTTAATTTGGAAAATCATAAGTAATATCACTACAAACGTTAATTGTTTTGTATACTATATCACCTTAAATTTTAATCAACTAATGAAGAGATGTCCTGCACATCTATGTCATTGACTCGCAGATTGACACTGCCAGCAGAACCCTGACCCAAACTTGATGAGGTGATCTGTCCTCCGTTGAAAACCCGCAGGCGATCGGCTTGTAGGTTAATATTCCCACCCTGAGCAACCGCATCCTTAGCTACTGCAACGGTAATACCACTAAACGTCTTGCTAAAACTATCGAATACCGGATTGCTAACTACTACTTTCGTAGACCAAATATTCCCAATAAGTCTACGAATTCTGTGGTTTGGAAGTTAGTGTTACCGAAATGGTATTTTCGCTAACATCATCAACTTTTACGAACGGCAGCACAGGTTAAAGATGGTTGTACATACGCTGGTTTAACCGCAATCAATTCAATTTTACCGTCAGCATTGCGATGCCAGGTTGTGGCTTCGACGAGAACCTTTGAGGATGCTGGAATCTGGACATTTAGCTCACCAGTTTTGCGGGAAGCAGACAAATCTCGTATATCATCCCAGGTACGTAAGCGCAGCCCATCGTAGACATCGCTTGTCACCTGATTAGGATTTTGCGGCACACCACCTCGTCCCGTTGCCACAAAGCGGCTGCCTTCACTATCCGCGCAGCCTGTAGCAATTTGCTGGGATGGATCGGTGACATTTGCAGGCAGTTCGACTAAACCCGAATTTGGATCGATACCGATAGTATTAACTTGAACCGTGCCACTTATACCAAATTGGGAACTGGCGGTGATGTCACTGTCAGGAGTGAGTTGGTTGCGGAACTTCAGCCCAAAGATGCCTTGAGTAGTGATTTGGATATTACCACCTCTGCCTTGTACTGCATTGGCAATAATGTCGCTGTTTTTTAAGCCGATGATGATGGGTGCATTGATGTTTATATTACCTCCATTTCCTGAACCGCCAGCTGTTGAGGTTATCAAACTATTGTCTTGCAGAAGCAACAGATTTTTGGTGGACAATTTAATATTGCCACCATTACCGGAGTCTGTTTGTGCTTGAATAAACCCTTGATTCTTTAATTGGATAGTATCTGCACTAATATTAATATTGCCACCATTTCCACTACCTTGACTGGTGACACTGACTGTCCCGCCATCCATCAGCGTTAAGTTCGGTGTCGTAATGCTCAAAGTACCGGCATTCGCTGTTAATATATCTGGCAGACCGAATCGTTTGCGCACTAATGGATCGGGTCGGATTGTGGAGGCGTTAATGCTACTATTAGTTGCTCGACCTTGACCACTGATAACGATCGCTTCAGTAGCATTGATACTCAAATCTCCCCCATTACCTGCAAAAAATGAGGTGGTAGCAACTGCTCCCCCATCCAGAATTTGCAATTTAGCAGTATTCAGGGTCAAGTTTTTGGCACTTCCGGTTGCAAATGTAGTTGAGCTAATGTTGCTATAAAGTCCAGACGGACTTTCTCCCATCACCGTGGTGTTGGTGTTACGAATCGTCACTTTACCGCTAGAACCACTGCCAAAGGTAGCCGAAGATAGTGAGGCACCGCTTGATACTAGTAGACTATTACCATTGACGAAAACATCACCAGCATTTCCAGCGCCTAGTGTAGTAGTGTTTACCGTGGTGACGTTAGCAGGATTATTGGGTGAAAAGCCAGACAGTTCAATGGCGGTTGCATCAATGTAAATATTGCCACTGGGAGATGCTCCAAGAGTTGTGCTATTCAACCCCGCTCCCGACTTGATAGTGAAGTTGGGAGTAATAACGCTGATATTCCCACTAGCTCCCATACCCAAAGCATCACTACGCACTCCACTCTGAATTGTGCCATCAGCTGTTTTGGCAATCAGATTAATGGACTCTGTAGCCTGAAGGCGAATGTCACCACCGGGGAGATTGCCAAAATTTTGCGCCAGTACCAGAGAGCCATCGGTGAATTGAATTTGCCTACCCTGAATTTGAACCGAACCTGCATTCACGCCGCTGATATCTAATAGCGATCGCTGTGCCAGCTGAATATCGCCAAAGCTTTGTACATTCCCATATCCCAGTGTATAGCCCTGTGCGGTTGATATCAGGTTTACTAATGCTGCACCGCTTACACTACCCAATTCAACTCGTCCTCTTTCAGCGATCAGGTTTGCCCCATTTAGATGTATGTCGCCACCCACTAAAGCTAGGGTGTTTCCCGGCTTTACCCGCAGTTTTGTAGAACTGGGAATCTGAATTGGGGGAACCAGAGCCAGTCCACTGACATTCCTCAAAGTATGTCCTGTACCTTGAATGTTGATGGGTGCGGGATTGTTACCCAGTTGCAACCCAATGGGAACATTGATGCTCAACAAGGGCGCAGATTTAGAATTAATTACACTAAACTCAGCGCCATCGGCAAATTTAATACTGCTGGCAGTGCTACCAATAAATGAACCCCCAATGTTTAGTTGGGCATTGGCTCCAAAGATTATCCCACTAGGGTTGATCAAGAACAGACTGACGGGGTTGTTGCCGTTAATCGTCTGAATCAAGCCATCAATGCTAGAGATATTACCGCCAGTAACACGGCTGAAGATGTTAGAAATGTTGGGCGTGTTCGTTAAATCAAAAGTAGCCGAACCGCCAGTGGGAACCGAAAACTGCTGGAAACTGTGAAATAAGTTACTGTTGGCGGCACTACCGTTAGTAATGGTAAAATTATTACCACTTTGGGAGACAGCAGTATTGAGGGTGCCATCGGGAGTTAGCTGGGCACTCACAGAGGCACACCAAAGGAGCATCCCACCTGTCAGCATTAAATTAATCAAACCCCAGCAAACAGAAGCTGCTTTCATCGCTCACTTTCTATTAATAATATATATAGGGTTCCCTAAACGGCATTATATTCATAGTCATAGGGATTATTGATTGCCTCAAAACGCTGAATAACTTACTGAGAAGTACAGTCCATTTTCCTGGAGCGATCGCCTTTCACCGTCCACTGAAATCAAAGGAATGCCCCAATCTACGCGGGCCGATAAGTCATCACCCTGTTTCCATAACAGCCCCAACCCAGTACTAACAAGCGTACTTGGTGATGGATTTTCGCCTTTGGTATTCCAGCCTTTACCTACATCAATGAAGGGTGTCAGTTGCAACACTCCGCCAATTTTAGCAGCGCGGACAATTGGTACTCGAAATTCCGCCGAAAATAACATACCATTATCTGTGAGTAATGCATCTTGGCGATAGCCCCGTACACTTAGCTGTCCACCAAGACTAAATTGCTCTAAAGGCACTAAAGAATCTGCTGCCAATTGGAAATCGCCCCTAGCTAAAAATAGAGTGTCCGGTGCTAATTGCCGTACCCACTGCGCCTGCCCCCGCCACGCGAAAAAGCGGCTATCTGGTTCATTATCACTGACATTAGCATCGAACCAATCTACACCAAAACTCAATTGCGATCGCGCCGCAAATACATACTGGTTGCTTTGCTGGATATATTCTTGAAAAAAGCGCAGGGCAGAAATATTGGTTTTTCCGTTCGCATCTGCACCTGGGGAAAGCCGAAACGGCCCAATATTATCAATACCTAACTCAGTTTGGCTTGACTGGCGCGAAAACGATAGCCCCACTGCCAACTCTTGGGTTGGTCTTTGCACCAGTGGTTGCCGATAGCTCAATTCGTAAGAGCGAGTATTTGACTGGATATCAAGGACACTGAATGGTTCCTCAATCACGTGGTTCCATCCTTGGTTAAAACCGAAGGATACAGTGCCATTGCGGGCATTAATTGGCAGCGTGTAATTGACATTGATTGTATTACTGCCATCGGTATTGGCATATCCTACGCTCAGTGTATCGCCCAAACCCAATAAATTGACTTCTTGCAGATCCACTCCCCGGCGAAAACTGCCCACACTTGGCGATCGCCCATTATCCACGCTTGCTGTCAGCTTAAAAGTTTCTGCTTCTTTAACCTCCACTTGCAACACATTAGTTCCCGGTTGCACGCCTGTCTGCAACTCGGCTGACAGGTTTTTAATCCGCGGATTGAGACGGAGTAGTTGCAGCTTTTCTATTAGGTGTGGTATATTTAACGGTCTACCTGCACCAAGTTTAATGCGATCGCGAATGTATTGAGTGTGTAATCGCCTATTACCGACAATCTTAATTTCTTGCAAACTACCCTCAATCACCTGAATTTTGATTGTCCCAGCTTCTATTGTCTGTGGTGTAATCAATGCGCCTGTGGTGACATAGCCGTTATCAGTGTAAAGCTTGGTGATGGCATCTTTAACTTGCAACAACTCTGCAAATGTCAGTTCTCGTCCCACAAAGGAATTTGTGACAGCGGCAAACTGTTCTGCTTTGAAAACTGTACTGCCCAAAACTTCAATGCGATCGACCCGAAATTTGGTATTAGGGTCATTCTGCTCCAGAATCGGCTGATTCGGTAGTTTTAGGGATGGAAGCAATTGATTCTCGTCTGGTGGCTTGGGTAGCACATCCGACGATAACGGGGTGTCAGGAAGATCATCTAACCGACCTGGGGGTAACGTCTGAGGTTCAGGAGTTTGGGCGATTGCATCCTGATAGTTGCACAATATTGCGGCGATCGCAAAGCTGAGTGTTATAAATCCAGCACAAATCCTGAGTTCGCCCACAGACTTGCTTACCTTTGGCTGATTTTTAACCAAGGTTTTTCTAACCATTATTTGTAATTGAATAAATTAGGGATTAAATTCTTAATACTTTGGGAAGTATAAGTAAATAAGTGGTAAGTATTATATCTAGCTTAAAAATATTCCGAAAAGATCAGTAATATTACTATTTGTCAAAAAGATTCAAGAGCAAAGCTAGAGACAGGAATGTTATTCTACCCGAAAAAATGGATAAATTACTGGTTAAAGACACCCACAAAACTTTAAATTTGGTGCTTTACAAAACGTTTACAAACTCGCTACCGCTACGGATAAGCAAGCTAGTACCGCAAGGCAAAATTAAAAATTAAAAATTAAAAATGAATACAGCATAAGGTTTTCGTTGATTTGGAATGATTGGTTTATTTCCGCCGTGTTGTACTAGTAAGAGCATCTTGATTCTGAATTCTACCTTTTATTCAATTAATTTGATATTTTTAATGATGCAAGTGCATCAGATTGCACCATATCCAAAGCAAAAGTCAGAGCGAAGATTTACTCGGCTCTGAACTTTGTAAGAGAGTATTCTTATTTCGATTCCCTAACTTTAATTATCGGGATTCACTGTTAGCTGATAACTGTTAAGCAGCATATTTCACTGGCAAATTAAGATGTACTTATCCTGATTTGATTTTTTTGCAGTCTGATTCACGAGGTTTCAGAGGCTTTTTCATCTTTAGGATAAAGAGAGCGAATTAACTCCCGAATGACATCAGTTGCTGGTCTCCCCGTTGTTAAACAGTATTGTTCAAGCTTCTGTGCCTCACCTGATGTGAGATTGATTGTGAGTCGTTTAACAGCCCATTTTTTATTCATGTACTAGACAAGCTATGTTTTTAAACTACTTCTCTAATATCAATCATCTAAACTGCTCTTACAATGGTATAAGTAATGACATTTATTTCAAGTAATCATGAAGCTAAATAGGATATTTCTCCAGGCAATAGTGAAGAGGTGAAGTAGATTATAGATTATAAAGTTCAGCTACTTAGTGGGCAGTAATTATAAATAGAATGTAAAAATAACATCAAATATATCAATATAATAGCAGTATTCTTACATAAGAGTTGAGGATAAGAATATACAAAAAGTTGGCAGTCCTAGCAAATAGAATTTGCGACTACATACATCAAATCCACCTCCCAATACTTGTCGGGTTTTGGGGAAAAGGAAAAAAATCTTTAACCCAACCCAGCAACCTTTTCCCAAAACCTAATTCAGAATTAAAAATGCCTAACCGAGAAGTATTGACCCACCTCCAAAGGTTCTAACCCCTTAATTTTCTCTTAAACTGCCCGGTGGTAAGGACTTGCCTACGTTTTTGTCATAGGGAATTTCATTTTTGCAATCTTTTTCAAACTTAGTTGGTTTTAATTGTTAATAAGTCATGTGTTAATAATGTATCGGCAGCAGATTTAATCACATCAAATGACATACCCGACCTTTCTGCAATATCTAATAGAGTATGCTGACCGTCAGATAAATTTAAAACCCACAGGATTGCCATTTCATTTAGCCCGCTATCTTTGCTACCACCAACTGCCCGATATATTCCTCTTTTACCTAACTGTGGCTCACATTTGGGATTTTTGTTGTAGTAGATTTCGTTATTGTTGAGGATATACAACATCGAATTACATTGAAAAAATGACTCGGCAAGATATTGGGGTTGAACGAAATTTAAATCATCTGCTGAGGTATGGTATTCAGGAAAACTACCATGAGGCGATCGCATGAAGCAACCTACAGCTAAATTAAATCCAGGCGAGCAATATTGTCGCTCATCATAGCCATAGGGGAAGAAATCTATAATTTTGTGATCTTGTTTTGAGTTTTTGAGTACATAAGCAGCAACTTTATCGATTTCAGTGTCACCTCTACGGCTTTTTTTGTAGGTAAAGTTGCCTGCATCTCCTAAACAAGTTAATACTAAGCCATGTTTAATGTTATTGACTTTAGCTTCATTGAGAGCCAACCATGTAATTGAGCCAATGGTTCCGGGAATCCAGAGAAATCTATAGGAATATCTTGGTGTAGTTTGACTTAAATATTTAGCGATAAAAGTAGCGATCGCAATTCCTGAAAGATTATCATTACACAGTGAAGGATGACAGGCATGGCAAGAAATCAAGACTTCATCAGTACTGTCTCCGGGAATATAATACTCGCCATAAGTCAAATAACCTGGTTGCAGAGAAGAATCAATACATACTTCATATTCTTCATCATTTAGTTGCAAATACTGATTGTGAGTCAGGCAAAAACCCCAACTTTCCTTGTAATATGATGTTCGATAAGGAATCCAATTAGGATAATCGGCAAGTGTAAATAGATGTGATTTAAGTTCTTGAAGAGATATTTTTTTATGTATGGGAATACTATAGTTAACAACGTGCAAATTTGAATTATTAAAATCTACAATTTTTTCACCTTGAGAGTTTTTAATATAGGCATCTTTAATATTCCACTCATTAGGAACTGTCCAATCAAATACCTCTGTTCCTGTTGGCACTTCATGAACTGACAAAGAAATATACTGCTGGAGAATTTTTAAAGTTTCTCTAAAACCATCACCTGTAATACTACGACAAATGGGATATAAATCAGAAATTAGTTGGTAAATTTCTAGACTGATATCCTTTAAGTTAAAAGAATTTTTTAGATCGACTAAATTAATATTCTGAAGTCTATCTGCAACCATAAAGCGTCATTTTGAATTTTGAATTGTTAATGATGTTTTGTATACCAATTTACAGTCAATTCCAAGCCCTTCTTTAGAGAAATTGAAGGTTGCCAACCTAGTTTATCGTATGTATAAGCCGTATCAGCTACTCTTATTTTTTCCATCGGCCGCTCAGGCAAAGCACCAAATAGTGGCTGGATTTGAGGGTTGACTAGATTAACAAGCTGGGACACAACTGCATGAATGGGTACTAGTTCTCCCGAACCTAAGTCGAATGTACAACCCTCTACACTAGGAACTTGTGTTGCAGCAAGAAGTCCTGCAATCACGTCATCGATATAAATCCAATCAACTTGACGCTTTCCACTACTAAGTTTTGGAGCTTGCCCTTGCAACAAGGAAAGAATAACAGAAGGAATGATCTTAGACACATTTTGCCCTGGTCCATAGGTCATAAAAGGTCTAACAAGAACTACAGGTGTCTGATATAGTCGATGGAACATCCGACCATAAGTACTACTAGCAAATTTAGCAATAGCGTAAGGAGAAGAAGGAACTACTTCAGGACGATCTTGTTCTGGTTCCTCTAAAGAAGCTATTAACACAATGCGACTACAGCCAATTTCGGCAGCTATCGTCAATAAGTTAATAGTACTAGTCAGTAAACTGTGAAAGGTAGGCAATATGAACTCTAGATTAGGAACTGCTGTCACAAGACCGGATAAATGGAAGATTAGGTCAGGTTTAATGCTGTGGAAAAGATTTTGAACAAACTTAATGTCTTCCATGTCGCCGTGCCACCATCGCAAGCAGCTGATATCAGAAGTATGAAAACTGCGAGAAACAGCATGTACTTCTGCGCCATTGTGGCATAAATGACGGACTAAATGAGATCCTATAAATCCGCTAGCACCTGTAATTAGTATTGTTTGTCCAGACACTTTTTCAACAGAGTTTACCATTTATTGCTCACAGATTGGATGGAAAACAAAAGTTCTTCTACAAGAGATTGTTTGTTGTAGACAACAACAATGTGTCAGTAATCGGGTAGAAGTCAGTGCCTCGTAAAAAGTCGCCTAAAGAAGTTCCTGTACAAGCTGAATCAATATTTGGCGCACCCTTTTGAGCTATGACATCATCAAAATGTACAGTTCTAAAGTCAATACTGAAACGGGTATAGCCTGATGTGTTGGGAATAGTGGAGTGCATCTGCGCTCCTGAAAAGAGAATCATGCCACCGACTTGTGTAATTAACCGCAATTGCGGCTCCATTTCTAAAGTTTCTTCTGCATGGGGTTGCTTGCGTGTATCTGTTTTAATGTGCTGTGCCGCATTTTTGCGACTTTCTTTAATCCACTGAGCGTAGTTATAATCTCTTGAGCTATTTTTAACTGGTTGACTCCAGTAGCGCGGATGGAATGCCATCGCATTCTCTGGGGTAATATCGTAGACAGGAATCCACCAGTTGATCTGGCACATAGGAGCAGAATACCAAGTGTCACGATGAGGATGGAAAGCGTAAGCAATACCAGCAGTCAGATAGCGATCGCTGGTTGCTGTTCTTAGGCGAGGTACATCGAAATAGGTTTTGTTCAAGTCACATCCACTTTCTTTCAAGATGCCTTGAATGAGTTGTTTAGATTCAGGGTGATGGATAAAAGTTGGCTTGAGTTGTGCTAAAATTTCAACGTATTTCTCTACAGGCAGGCTATGTTGTGCTTCTCTCGGATCTAAAGGGGCAAATGCTTCTTCAACCAGACCACGAGCAAAATCACATAGTGCGATCGCACTGGCGCAAGGAGAAAAGACAAACACTTGTCCATTATAAAGATGCTTGCGTCTGATTTCATCACTAAAAATCGAATCAAAATAAATTGTACTCACTTCGCCCTCATCTGCTGTAACAAAGTTTGAACACAGTATTAACTATGAAAATCAAAATTTAATTTTTCAAATTTTGATTTTCCGTGTCTCTGCGCCTCTGTGCGTTCCTAATCCTATATTTACTCAGCAACTATATATTTTTAAATTGATCTTAAAAGTCTTACATCACCGTAGTCGTTACAATTTTTTTCGATTTAAATAAACTCCAAGCCCGATCTTTATCCGAAATTTCAGTCACAGATAGAGGCCATTCAATACCAAAAGCTGGGTCATCATAGCGATACCCGCCAGCATATTCTGGTGCATAAAAATCACCCATTTGATACATCACCTCCGTCTCATCGCTCAGAGTTTGAAAACCGTGAGCACACCTATCTGGGATATAGAGAGCAAGACGATTTTCAGCAGTTAACTCTATACCAATATGAGATAAATAGCTAGGAGAATCTGGACGCAAATCGATGATTACATCATAAATAGCCCCCCTGATACAACGCACTAATTTTGTTTCCTGAGAAGGAGGCATTTGATAATGCATACCCCGCAACGTTCCTTTTTTATAGTTAAAAGATAAATTGCATTGGGCAATAGTAGGTTTTAAGCCACGATCTTGAAATTCCTGAGTACAGAAACTCCGAGCAAAAAAGCCGCGAATATCTCGGTGCAGTTCTAAATCAACAATAAACGCTTCTTTTATTTTAGTTTCAGTAAATATCATAAATTTACAAACCTGAGATTAAATTCAAATTTTAATTTTTCAGAAAAATATTTTTCGACAGTAAAATGCTTCTGCATATTTACTCGGTGAATTTGATTCAATCCCCCGAATTCTGAGAATTGAACGAAAAGTCTCTTCTGTAAACCACTGCTTATTATTCTGAGTAGCAAACGCATCTAAAATATATTGAATTTTTCGGCGGCAGAGTGTTTTATTTAAATGAACAAAGAAATTAGGAATACCCAAATCACCATCATATTTGGGTATTTCATATTCTAAAATTAAATGATTTCTAAAGGTATTCCAAGTAAAGTCAGAAATTAAGCGATGATCTTGATGGCGATCGTCTCGGTGATGAGTAAAGATTATATCTGGTGAAAATTCTTGCTTCAACTGTTCAAAACATTCCTTCACCTCTATCCCTTGAAAAGGTAGAAAGCCATCTCGAAAATTTTTAATGATAATTTTCTTGACTGGGATTTCTTCTAAGAAGAGATTAGCGCTTGTGGTTGCTTCCTCTGCTCTTTGCTCATTGGAACTGAAGACAACCCAATAGATAACAACATCTTGATAATTCTCTATCAGCTTTAAGATTGTGCCTCCACAACCAATCTCGATATCATCACAATGAGAGCCAAGACAAAGAATTTTGTACTCAGATTCTTCTATTTTATTCAAACTAAGTTGGATCATACATGGTCGACTTGTACTTGTTCATCTCCCCAAACTTCCCAAGGTCTTTTACCTTGAGCATACATATCATCCAACTGTTGTTTCTCTTTAAATGTATCCATTACTCCGAAAAAGCCAGTGTATTTATATGCAAAAAGTTCTTCTTTCGCAATCAATCTTTGAAAAGGCTCCATGACCAGTTCTTCACCATAATTTATATGGTCAAAAATCTCTTTTTTAAAAATAAAATATCCTCCATTAATCCAAATATCACATTGCTTTACATCTTGAATATTTTTTACCAAACCATCCTCTTGCATATCAACTAAGTGAAAAGTTTGGCTTGGTCTGACAGATAAAAAACTACCAATCTTATCACGCTGATAAAAATTATTAATATACGTTGGTAAATGTAAGTCTGTCAAACCGTCACTGTAGTTAGCTAAAAATACTTCTTCTCCTTCTAAATACTTTTCTACTGCCTTGAATCTTTGTCCAATATTGGCAGTTAACCCTGTATCTACAAATGTGATATTCCAATCTTGAATATCCCGATTAAATAACTGAATTTGGCTACCGTTGGAAAGGCTAAAGTTATTAGAAAGCCATTCATTGTAATTTAAAAAATAACTTTTAATGAGGTCGGCCTTGTAACCAAGACATAAGATAAAATCTTTGTGCCCATAATGAGCATAGTATTTCATGACGTGCCATAATATTGGTCTATAACCAATATTCACCATTGGCTTAGGAATACTTTCTGAATATTCTCTCATTCTGGCTCCTAAGCCACCGCAAAATAAAACTACTTTCATGTCACTTACCCCTTTTTGACGAGCAAAAATATTAAATACTTAAGAGTAGACATTAACTTCAGGAATTGGTACAACAAATTGACCTCCCCAATCCCGAATGTAAGCCATTTGTATCATAATTTCATTTTTCAGATTCCAGGGTAATATTAGTATATAGTCAGGCTTTGTTTCGGCAATTTTGTCTGGATGAAAAATCGGAATATGAGTTCCTGGTAAAAATTGACCCTGTTTATAAGGGTTACGGTCTACTGTATAGTCAAGAAAATCTGTGCGGATACCGCAATAGTTTAAGAGAGTATTTCCCTTACCTGGAGCACCGTAACCAACAATCGATTTTCCCTCTCGCTTAACTTTGATCAAAAAATCTAATAAGTTGCGTTTAGTTTCTTTAACTTGTTCCCCAAAGGAAAAATAGTATTCTAATTGCGTAAAACCAGCCGCTTCTTCTCTATTTTTCAGTTCTGATACTTGGTCGCTAATAGGTTTAGAAGAGTCTTCGTTGTGGCGGGCATAAATTCTCAAAGAACCACCATGAGTGGTTAATTCTTCTACATCAAAAATTGTCAAGCCGTGAGCAGCAAAAATCTTGTCTACAGTAAGAAAGGAAAAATAAGAGAAATGCTCGTGGTAAATAGTATCAAACTGATTTTCCTCGATTAACCGCATCAGGTGGGGAAACTCCATAGTTATTACACCATGCGGTTTGAGGATAATTTTCATTCCTTTGACAAAATCATTGAGATATGGGGTGTGAGCAAGAACATTATTTCCGAGTAATAAATCTGCCTGTTTGCCCTTAGCAACCTGTTCTTGCGCTGTCTCTTGTCCAAAAAATTTGACAACTGTAGGAATACCTTTTTTAATTGCTACTTCAGCAATATTTGCTGCTGGCTCTATTCCCAGCGCTGGGATGCCTTTGGCAACAAAATATTGCAGCAAGTAGCCATCATTACTAGCAATTTCTATTACCTGACTTTCCTGGTTTAATTGGAAACGTTCTACTACTAAATCAACGTATTTTTTGGCGTGTTGTAACCAGCTATCAGAGTAGGAAGAGAAATAAGCGTAGTCGCTAAAAATATTTTCTGGACTAATGTATTCTTGGAGTTGAACTAAAAAACATTCCTCACAAACATAGACATGGAGAGGATAAAATGGCTCTACTTCATTGAGTTCTTTGAGACTGCGATAACTTTCGCAGGGAGGAGACATACCTAAATCTATAAAGGTATGGTGTAAGCCTGTTCCACAGAATAGACAATTACCAGTTATTAGCTGATTATTTGTTGGCTTTAGTAAATTCATAACTTATTATATAAAATTTTTAAACAGTCTGCCAGAAGAAATCTCGATCGATTTGCTGAGTGCGTATGAGGTATTCCAGTTGTTTCAGGCGAGTAAAGCCTCTAGACTCAAATATTCCTCTATCCATATCAATTTGCTGGAAGACATTATATAGTTGTTGGGCACCGCGTTGGGCATCCCATTCACATTTGAATCCTGGTAAGTTTTGGTTAATTTTATTAAATAAAACCCGATAGCTGCGGTTATCAGGATCGTGTTTACCAAAGCTCAATTCACAATCTGTAAAGACATCTGCAACTATTTGAGCAATTTGTTTGACTTGATAATTGCTATTTGTATCACCAACATTGAAAATTTGGTTATGAATTACATCACGCGGAGCTTCTAAGGTACAGATAATTGCTTTGCAGATATCCAATAGATGCACTAGGGGACGCCAAGGTGTACCGTCGCTGTTCATCTTGATTTCTTTAATTGTCCATGCCCAACCGGCTAGATTGTTTAAGACAATATCAAAACGCATTCTTGGAGAAGCGCCATAGGCTGTGGCATTTCGGAGAAAGGTAGGAGAAAAGCTATCATCAGCAAGGAGTTTCACATCCTGTTCGACAAGTGCTTTGCATTTGGCATAAGCTGTTTGAGGATTGATGGTAGACTCTTCGCTAACATAGTCTTCAGTGGCAAAACCATAGACACTGCATGATGAAGTATAGACAAAGCGTTGAATTCCAGCTGCTTTCGCCAGTTTCGCTATATGTATCGAGCCTTTGTGGTTGATATCGTAGGTGATATCAGGGGCTAACTGACCTAAAGGGTCGTTAGAGAGTTCTGCCATGTGAACTACTGCTTCTACACCTTGCAGGTCTTCTGTTGTAATGTGGCGGATGTCTTTGTTGAGCGTTTTGGCAGTTACCTTGGTGCCGTTATATAGCCAACCTACTTTATAAAAGCCAGTATCTAAACCAATAACTTCATGACCTTCTTGAATCAACAGAGGAGCTAATAATGAGCCGATATAACCTTCAGTTCCAGTTACAAGTATTTTCATATCCTATAGTGCGATCGCAGTTTGTGGGGATTTTAATTCAGTAGGAGTATTGTCTGGAATATTTTCTCTAGGAATAGCAAGCAACTTGGTAGCAATCTCATTCCGTAAGGGAGCAGCTTCATCTTTAGTCAACCAAGCAAATAACTTGGCAATCGCTTGAGGAGAACAATCGATTTTTAGAGCTTCTTGGAGCATACGCAAAGCACCAGTCAAATTACCAGCTCTTAGAGGAATGATTACCTTACTTTCTAGAAGATATTCAAAGTTATAGCTACGGGCTTTTGCTGTCATCTCTGTACAAAGATCGTCTGGAAGATAGCTCTCTGTAATCTCGATAGCACGGCGAAGAAATACTGCATGATTTCCTGTCAAAAAAAGATCATTCGACATTTTGTTAGTGTACCAACTTGTATCTACGCGATAACAAGCCAAAATTTTTGGTTCATACCAACAATCATAAAAAGTAGCAATCCGTTTACACACTTCCCACCCGTTAAGATCGCTCAACTCAGAACAATATCCCCCTAGTCTTTCATAGGTTTGCCGACGAACAACTATTGCCGAGGGTCTCAACGGATTTGTCACTACAATCTGTAACAGCCAATCTTGAATAATACCTCTGTGCTCTCCATACCAGTCACAAATATCCCCTTTGGAAAGAAATACCCCTTTTTCGTTAATATTATCAAAACCTGTGAAAGCTGTTCCAACACAATCCGAACAATCTTCTAGACTCTGCTTGAGTTGGGAATAAAAACCAGGGAGAACATAATCATCATCGTGAAGTATGTGAATCCATTGCCCTCGACTGAGTGTAATCCCTGTATTATGGTTTCCCGCTAACCCAATATTTTGCGAATTTCGGTAGTAGCTTACTATACCTCTGCCAATAGAATTCACTAGATCGAAAAGTGGCGGCGTACTGGCATTATCCATTACCAGAATTTCCATTTCTTCTTCTCCAGTCCATTGTGCTAAAACACTAGCTAGACATTCGAGAAGATAGTCAGTACGTTTATATGCAGGAATCACCACACTCCAGAATGGCCTCTTTTTTTCACTAGCCACAACGGCTGGAATTTTGGGAAACTTATAATTTCTCACAATTACTTCCTCTTGAGGAAGCTCCGGTGTAATCGGCACTTCCTCATGTTTGTCGGTTTCTGCATCAGCTACAAACGCTTTGAGGTAGTGGGGATTGGTGAGCCTCAACCCTTGTTGATAGGCAGATATTGCTTCTGGTAATTTGTTTTGATCTTGGTAAATTTTGCCTAATTTGAAGTAAATTTCTCCGTTGTGAGGATAGAGTTCCAATATTTTTTGATAAGAGGCTACTGCCTCTTCAAAATCACCTTGTTGTTGAAGCGCAATTCCCAAGTTATAGTGAGCATCAAGCAAATCAGGCTGTAAAGCGATCGCAACTCGATAGTAAGCCACAGCAGTCTTTAAATCTTTTACTTGGTGCCGACTTCTGCCTAACTCATTGTTTAACTTCCCGTATTGAGCCTGTTGTTGGGAAGAAAGCTTTCCTTGGGCGTGCAATGCGTTACCCAAATTCGCGTCAGCTTCAATACAGTTGGGCTGTAACTCTAATGATTTTTGATAGCAAGCAACTGCCTCTTCCCATTTGCCTTGTAGTTGCAAGGTATAGCCAAGGTTATTATAAAGTGGCGCCGAGTCTGTCTTTAGTGCTATGGCTTGCTGATATGCTTCCACCGCTGCTGGTAACTGACCTTGGGCTTGATATAAATTACCTAGACTGAACCAAGCCTTGACGGAGTTGGGCTGAATCTGGAGGAGTTCATTTAAAAACTGTTCAGCATTTTGGAACTGACCGACCTGCTGTGCCAGTATGCCTAACCCATATAAAGCTTCTGGATGGTTAGGCTCTTTTTCCAAAATCTGACGGTACAGTTGTTCGGCTTTGGTTAAATCATTGGCTCTATGATGTTTAGATGCTATTTGAAGAGATTCAGCAATTGTTGTCATTTTAAGTATTTTTTATTATTTATTACTCCATGTTTGCTCATTTTCTAGAAAGTTATAAAAAGACGGAACGTAAAAATAAAGGTTATAGCGTTTGTCCCAGATTGCGATCGCTATTATCCAAAAAACTTATTTCTACGTCATTTACCAATTTCTCTAACTTCAAAAAAAATGGGCGAACTCCCAGTATTTAGTTAAGGTTTTGACTATCTAATTATTGAGAGGCAAAGAGATCAACCTGAAGGCGATCTCATCCCTCAAAGGAGTGGCAATATCTGTTCTCAGCCAAGCAAATAACTGTGCTAGTGACTCAGCAGACTGATCGATTTTGAGAATCTCTTCAAGTGTGCGAAAAGCGCCAGTCAGATGACCAGCCTTGAGAGGAACTTCTGTATCTGCTAAACAACTAATGAAGTAATGTTTACGTGATTGTGCTGTAATTCCTGCACAAAGATCGGCTGGAAGATAGCTTTCAGAAATTTCAATAGAACGACGGATAGATGCTACCCGATCTCCAGATAAGGAAAGTTCAGTTCTCATACTTTGAGAATGCACGCGATAATGAACCAAAATTTCTGGCTCGTACCACCAATCATAGAAGGTAGCGATCCGTTTATAGAGTTCCCAGTCAAGAGTAGAGGTTAATTCTGGATGATATCCACCTAGCCGTTCATAGGTTGTTCGACGAATCACAACAGCAGGTGGATTCAATGGGTTTGCTACACCAACATATAGTAACAAGTCTGAAACTATACCTTTATCTGTCCCGTATAATTGTTGGCGGAAAGTAATTTCTCCTGTTTCATTGATATTTTCATAACCTGTAAAAGCTGCTCCAACGGAATCTGGACAACCTTCGAGACCTTGCTTGAGGCGAGTATAAAAACCTGGCAACACATAGTCATCATCATGAAGTAAGTGAATCCACAATCCTCGACTATTAGTAACTCCTGCATTCCAAGTTCCCTGCTGTCTGAGATTTTGCGGATTGCGGTAATAGCGTACTATACCTCGCCCGATCGCATTTACTAGTTGATACAGAGGTGGCGTACTTGCATCATCAATCACAAGAATTTCCATTTCCTCAATACCTGACCATTGAGCTAGGACGCTGACTAGGGACTCTAGCAGATAGTCAGGACGTTGATATGCAGGAATAACCACACTCCAAAATGGTCGCTTGTCTTCTGTTTCCGATACTGGAGGGATTAGTGGAAAGTAATATTCACCTATTTGCACCTCTCCTTGAGGAAGTAGGGGAGTTGCTGATATCTCATCTTCGTTTTCTTGGGTAGCTGCAAATGCTTTGGCATAATGTAGATTAATCAGCTTTAACCCTTGTTGATAAGCAGAGATCGCCTCTATTAAATTATTCTGCTGTTGGTAAATTTTGCCTAAATTCAGGTAAACTTCTCCATAGTTGGGATTAAGTTCCAAGAGTTTTTGATATGATGCGATCGCTTCTTCAAACTCTTCTTGTTCTTGCAGCGCTAACCCCAGGTTATAATGAGCTTCTAAGAAATCTGGCTGTAGTGCGATCGCTTGCTTGTGACAAGTAACAGCATTTTTCAAATCCCCTGCTTTTTTCTGGACAACACCCAATTGATTATTTAATTGTGCATAGTACATTTGTTGATTGCTGGAGAGCTTACCTTGAGCGTGTAACGCATTGCCCAAATTAGCCTCTGCTTCTATAAAGTCTGGCTTTAACTCTAGAGCTTTTTGATAATAGTGAATTGCTTCTTCAAATAATCCTTGTTGTTGCAGAGTATAGCCCAAGTTGTTGTAAATTGGTAGTGAGTTAGGTAATAAAACTAAAGCTTGCCGATAAGCTTTCTCTGCTTCGGAAAACTGTTCCTGAACTAAATGCAAATTACCTAAACTGAACCAAGTTTTAACAGAATCTGGTTGAACTTGTGAAGCCGCACTTAGCAATTTTTCAGCCGTTTGAGGTTGCCCCATCTGCTGCGCTAACATCCCTAAACCATATAAAGCTTCAGGGTTATCAGGTTGTTTTTGCAGAACTTGACTATATAGATGTTCCGCCTCCAATAAACTATTGTCTCGTTGCTGTTGATCTGCTAGTTCGAGGATTTCAGCTACTTCTATTTTATCTAGCGATTTAGCTTTATCCTTGTCATCTGACTGATGCGTTTGTACCGCAATTTGAATAAGAGATTTAACTTTAGATTCTGAAATATTCGTAGTATCCATAACTATGTAGTATCTATAACTATATTTAATTTGATATTAGATTGTTATAGATTACTATAACTTCAGAAGATAAGTGATAACTATCAATAAAATATTTTACCTGTTTTCGCCTGTTAAGAAAGCAAGGCTATTTAATTAAGAGAATAGAGAGATTTTGTCAACAGTATGGGCGAGAAATAAGCCTTAAGCTAGCGAGCAAAAATTACCAAATAAAGTAATTTCAATGCGTACACCATAGGGGTTCCTGTTGGCAAAACCTCTCCCAGAAAAGATATCGACATTTTCTTGTGCAATCAGATTTTTTACTCACCTGATTGTTTTGACTGAGATGCTTGTAAATCAGAGTCTGTTAGGGAATGAAACGAGCAATTAGCCTTAAGCAAATTATATTACCGAGCTGATGTCACTGGCACTCAGGTTTGAAAATAGTATGCTTTGTTGAGGATTATTAAAGAGAGACGAAGAATTTAAGGTGAGAAGAGCGCCATCGTCGGTATCTGTTATGTTGCTTCGACTTCCCCAGCCATTTAATACAAGCTTATCAACACCAACCTGGAAATCTTGAATGACATCAAATTCTTTTTTAAACAAGGTATCGCTACGTTTGAAAGTAAACGTGTCATTACCTTCGCCACCAACTAAGACATCATTACCACTACCACCATAGAGTGTATCATTGCCTTTACCGCCATAGAGTGTATCATTGCCATCGCCACCATCTAGCGAATCATTACCTTGGCCGGCGTCGAGGTTATCATTACCTTTTTTTCCAGATAGCTTATCATCCCCCAAGCTGGCATAAATTTTGTCTGCCCCGTTGGTTCCCGTCAGATTATCCTTCCGAATCGTGCCATAGATAACATCTCTACCCAGGTTGCCGATTAAAGTATCTCCTGCCAATTCAACAGAGGTAGTATTAATTTTGACTATAGTTAGGTTGGTATTGCGATTAAAATTCCGTTCATAAGTCCCAACAGCACTACCATCCAAGAAGTCACTACCATTGTTGCCATTAATATCAGAATCTTTATCACGACTGTCGATTGTGACATTGCGACTACGACCAAATGTTAGATCCCCGATTTTATCGGAGGAGACTAATTTACCTTGGATGCCAAAATAATCTAAAACTCTGGCCCTGTTAGGATTTGTGGTATCTAATACCAAAAAAGTCGTTGTAGACTGAGCCTTGTTATATTCAACGTCAGGATTTTCAATTTCTTTAGCTGCCAATTCTAAATTTGCTGAAAAATCAAAAGAGAAGCTTTCATTACGACCAACCGCAAAACTAGCAAGTACCTTTGCTTCGCTGTTGGAAGTACCTTCAAACTGACCACTTAATCCAACGACAGCAGACTGAGTGAAAAGTGATGAAAAAGTTGGATCAAAACTTGCTTTAGCCTCAGCAATTGCAGCAGTTACGCCACCTTTAACTAATGTATCTGCCTGGGTAGAAGTTAAAATGCTGGAAGCACCTTCACTATAGTTAGAAAAAATTGCATCCCCTTCAGCGGTAGCAAAATTAGGACTAGGATCGGGCTTGGGATCGGGTCTATTATTGAGATTAGTTCTACCATTGAAAGAAAGTAACTTTTGGGGTGTCAGTTGTAGACTTACTCTTGATGCCATAAAAAACCTGTGTTTATTTTGTGAGTTAACAAATTTGCGCGTAAATATTCGGGGAGGAATTCTCTCCTAATTTACGAGCTAAATCTCTCGATACACAATGTCATTGCGAGCGAAGCGAAGCAATCGCAAGGGCTGTGATTGCTTCGCTTTGCTCGCAATGACTGTAAATATTTTTGTCGGACTACTTAAGTGAGTCATTACCACTGGCTCTCGTTTCAAACTCATAAATTTTACCCCCTTAATTTGAAAGTTTAAGTTTAGATTTATGGCAATTAGCGATCGCGTGAAATAAGCCGTTTAGCCAGAAACTTTTAGTGAGTCAACTTGTGTAAATTCTTGTTGTTGGGTTTGGTAAATCTCTCCTAATTTCATATTGGCTTCCTGGTGTTGAGGATTGAACTCCAAAGCTTTTTGATAGCAAGCGATCGCTTCTTTTAACTCCCCTTGTTCTTGCAGTACCACCCCCAAGTTATAATGGGCTTCTACCAAATCAGGCTGTATTGCGATCGCAGTTCGATAGTAAACAACAGCAGTTTGCCAATCAGCTCCTTCTTGGTGGGCAATGCCCATCTGATAATTCAATTCTGCGTAATAGGCTTGTTTCTCTGGTGAAAGCTTCCCTTGGGCAAACAGCGCATTCGCTAAATTGATTTCTGCTTCTATGCAGTTGGGCTGAAATTCCAGAGCTTTTTGATAAGATGCGATCGCATCCTCCCACTTATCTTGTTGTTGCAAGGTGTAGCCCAAATTGTTGTATATTGTCCCTGCATCTGGTCGCAATGCAATAGCTTTTCGGTAAGCGGCTTCAGCTTCTGGTAACTGTCCTTGGCCTTGGAGCAAATTGCCTAAATTAAACCAAATTTTCACAGAGTTAGGCTGTACTTGCGAAGCTGCACTCAAATGCTTCTCGGCTTCCTGCAACTCACCTTTCTGCTGTGCCAGCATCCCTAAACCGTATAATGCTTCTGAATAGTCTGGTTGTTTTTCTATCACCTGACGATATAGCTGTTCGGCTGTGTCTAGGCGATTAGCTCGATGATCTTGAAGTGCAAGTTGAAAGAGTTCAGCAACTTCTTCGGCGTTAAATTGTCTTGGTTTATTAACCAGCTGCAAAATAAAATCTTCCAGCGCTCTGACTGGCTTTAAATCGCCATATAATTTATGTTTATTTTCTGCAACTTGCTGGGAAATATATTGCCGATATTTAGCATCTTTCCCCAGACGGATGGCAATTTGGACGTATTCTGATTTATTTGAAGCGATCGTCTCTTCGATACCCATCATCTGCAAAATTGCCAGAGAATGCCGTCCCCGCATCAATTCTCCTGGTAAAGTGACAACCGGAATATTATGAGCAATAGATTCGAGTGTGGAGTTACATCCAGACCAACCAATACTATCTAAGAAGACATCTGCTAAGGCTGTAGTCCCAGCAAACTTTCTATTATTAAGTTCAGACAAAAATAAACAATGATTTTGATAATCTAACCCTAATGCTGCAAAAGCATGGTTTAAGCGCTGGCGAAATACTTCTGTAGTCTCTTTACTTGAGTTTTTAATAAATACAAACTTAGCATCTCCTAACTCTTTAGCAATTAAGGGAAAAACGTCATCATGATTAGGCAAATATTTATATAATGACTGACAACACCAAAAGAAAATATCATCCTCTTTTAAACCTATATCTGGTTTCTTAATTTCTTCGGGTTGAATTGATAAAGGTATGTAATAAATAGATAGATTGGGTAATCTAACTAATTTTTCTGTATAATGTTCTTGAGCATTTTCTGGTTCCATTAATTCACTGCTCAAGTAATAGTCAATTGTCGGGAGTCCACTAGTCTCAGGGTGTCCCCAAGATGTCATTTGAATTGGCGCTAATCTCAAACAACCCAGCTTGAGCGTCATTGAGTCCATCCCAAATTCTGGGAAAATCAGGATATGTAATTTATCTTGTGTTATTATCTCGCACCATTGTTCAACTGAGTGAACACCTTGAACTAATTTATCAAAAGCCTTGGCTGCACTAACTGTTGAGTTATCTGTTTTGCCCCCAGTGTAATAACCAAATAATTCAAATTCACTTCGATCTATATTTTCTACCCAACCTTTAATTGGGATTTTCCAATTAGAATGACTAGATAAAAATCCAGAAACGATACCAATACGAACCTTTTGATTTTTATCTAAATCTGGCAAAACAAGCGGCTGGCTATCTTGAGGATAGCAACTCGACATAATCTGGAAAATCATTTCCCCATAAGTTCGCTGTAAATCTCGGTCATTTAAGCCTTGATATGTCAAATAAAAAGGTTGAAATGCTCCCACAGCCTCAGATGCTTTTGCCCGTTCTTCCCGATCGGTTAATTCATAATATTTAGCTAAATTTTGCAAATACTGCTGATACTGATTTCGCCTGAATGCAATTTCATCAATACTAGAATAGATAACTGGTAGTTGGCAGATACAAGCACCAAATTTAGCCATATCATAGTTTGGCGTTACCTTGACAGCTTGCTCAAATGCCTGGACTGCTGCTTCTGTGTTGTTAATATCTATAAATGCTATTCCTAAGTTGCAATAGATGTAATCAATATCAGAGCGAATTTTAATAGCTTTTTGAAAGGTTTCTATGGCAACATCAAATCTATTCTGTTGCCTGAGAATGTTTCCCAAATTGTTGTAGGTGGTTGCCAAATCAGGTTGAATGCTTAAAGCTTTTTCGTAAGCTTCTATTGCTTCTGCAAATCTTCCTTTTCCCTGGAAAAGATACCCTAAGTTATGATAGGCGTGATGATAGTCTGGTTTAATTTTTAGTGCTTGTTGGTAAGAATCGATAGCATCATTGAATCGTCCTTGATTTTGGAGTACCTCTCCTAAATTAGTATGAGATGATACTAAATCTGGCTGCAATGCAATAGCTTGGCGATAATATAACTCTGCTATCTTGAAATCGCCTGCCTCTTGCCTATTTAAACCAAACTGCTCATTCAACTCTGCGTAGTGGACTTGTTCTTCTGGTGACAGCTTTCCTTGAATGTGGAGAATATTGCTAATATTGATTTTCACTTCTATGCTCTCAGGGAGAATTTCCAGTGCTTTTTCATAACAGGCGATCGCTTCTTCTAGCTTACCCTGTTGTTGCAGAGTAAACCCCAAGCTGTTGTATATTGCCCCTACTTCTGGCTGTAATTGCAAGGCTGCTTGAAAAAATTGTTCTGCATTTTGATATTGTCCCCGTTGCTGCGCCAGCATACCTAATCCATATAATGCCTCTGACTGCTTGGGATCTACATCTATAATTTGACGATAAATCTCTTCGGCTTGGGCGAAGCGCTTGGTTTGGTGATATTGACTTGCGAGTTGGAGAGCATCAGGAATTGTGGTCACGTCGCTTTGCTCCAAATTCAAAATTAAGAATCTCCATAAATAAATTTAGGAGCTTATATCCTTTTATTTATGGGCTATAATTTATACAATCTTTTTTAGTTAAAATGTCTTTTGTTCCTATATCTGCAAGGAACTCAAGCTTTTGAAACTTATAACTGATACCGATTTATATCATGTCTGCTTGATTACTTCCTAAACTTAATTAAAAGTAATTTTACTCTTCTCTACCTTTCGGGGGTCTACGAGAAGCTTAAGGTCACGGTAAAGTGTTCCTCTTATGACTATTAGCCCAGAATTTTAATTCAGGGCGGGCAAACAACACAGACTGCAAACTGCGCTGAGGATTAAATGTTGTAAGTTGTAAAATTTTATTGCGAAAACAGTTATTTAAGACCAAAAGATGTATTTTTGGTAAAAGCCGAAGGCTCAAATGAGCAAAGAGCCTTCGGCAATTTATCAATATACTAAGCTTTCGAGCCTAACTCTACTTGCAGAAGTTAATACTTTTTGTGAGTAGAGTTTAATTATTACTACTTGTAAGAAGTAGAAGCTATGCTTACTGACGAAGCAGTAGCACTATTCTTAGTGGTGGTAGCGTTAGTTTCGGTGAAAGCTGAATTGTTGACGCCGCCGGTTGCAGAAGCATTTGCTACTGCTTGTGCAAAGTTGGTGTATTTAACAGGCTTGATGGGTTTGATTACTATTATTACTGGCTTGCTGTTACCACCACCAATAATTTCTTCTGAGGTATTTTCCAAGTAGTTCAGATCAGAAATGATCATTTGAGTTCTCCTAATTTTTGTAACTATTGTTGGGAATATTTGGTGTAACCAACTTGTTTCATTTGGCTATACATCTAATATACTTTATTCTTCCAAAAAGTCAATGCTTTTTGGAAGATTTTATGATTTGAAAAACTAATGTGTTTATGTTTAAAAATCATTATTATGTAGTCCTATTTAAAGTTAGAAAAAACTGCATAAAAAATTTAGGCAGAAATGAAAATAATTGCTGCCTAGCAAGAGTTATGACGATTTAATTTAATTTTTAAATAACGCAAAAACAGTACTTTGTAGATGTATTCACAAAACACTAAAAAATAAAAGCGATTAAGTTTTAAAGTAGATCAAAACTGTATCTGCAACATTTTTGGATACTAGAGAAATTTATCCTAAGTTAGAGTAGATACTTAGCGACAAAAACATTTTAAATTTCCTAAATTATTTAGTCTTGGTGAATAACATATCTTTTAATTCCTCTTGTGAACCGTCTGAGTCTATTTGAGTAACTATTTTCATCGCGTTGATTTGTTGCTTTAACCAATCAGAGAAGGATTCTGTAATGATTTTTTGGCGCAACTGTTCATCTAATTTGGGTTGAATGACTTCTTCCACCCAAATTAAATACACTCCCTTGGGAGTCGTTATCGGTTTGAGAGCTTCTGGTGGTGCAGCAGCAAAGACAGCAGCTGCAATCTCTGGACGAAAATCTTTGCGGTATCGGAGTCCTCTGTATCCATAAGCACGACGGGCTTCTGGTTCTGAGATATATAGACGAGCAATGTCTGGAAAACTGATTTCGCCTTCTTCTAGGGCATAAAAAAGCTCTAAAGCCAAGTCTCGATCCTCGAAGACAACTTCGTAGGTAACGGCGGCGATATAATCTAGCTGATGTTCGTAAAAGTGCTTTTCCAGTTGATTGGAAAATAGATGATTCGCTAACTTCCGCGAAAGGACGTTGTTATAGGCTAATTCTTCAAACTGAACCACAGAGAGGTGGTGTTTTTCTAGCCATGACCAGGTGTCTTTAGCTTTGACAAGCTTCTTGGCGAACCTTAAGTTATCTCCTTCTTGCTGTAGTTCTTCTGGCGTGACTGTAATTCCTGCCGCTTGAGCTGCTTCGGCAATAATACTTTGCGATGCGATCGCTTCCACAACAGCAGGTATCTGACAGGAGAGTTTAAGACTGTGAATGATATCTGAGGTGGAAATAGTCAGATTGTGGGGCATAACATGATATCTCCAATTAATTACGCGGATTGGGGATTGGGCATCGCTTTGGCTTTGCTGAGGGCAAGTGCGCATGGGGCATTATATTATTCCTCCAATCTCCCTTGTCCTATTTCCTGATTCCGATACCTTTAACTACATCTCCAAACCGCCCTTTTTCAGTTTTTTGAACGGATCTAGAACAAAGTCAATTACTCGCCGTTGACGAATGATGACTTCAGCATTTGCTGTCTGACCCGCACCTAATGGAATACGTTTGTTACCACCTTGGACATACTGCTGGTCTAAGGTGATTTCTAACTCATAGGTTTCGATGTTGCCTTGGGGTGTTTGGCTAACTTTCGAGTCAGGCGAGATCCAAGTAACTTTCCCTGGCACAATGCCATACTCTTGGAAGGGATAGGCATCAAACTTGACTTTTACTGGCATTCCTAACTTCAAGAAACCGCTATCCTGATTAGGCATATTTGCTCTGAGTACGAAGTCTGTTTTCGTGGGTGCAATTTGGGCAATCCTTTGACCGATTTGTACCACTGCTCCTGGTTTCGTGGTGGGTAATTCAAAAATCACCCCATTAATTGGCGATCGCACCACGCGCTGCTGAATTTGCAATCTTGTAGATATAAGCTGACTTTTAGTCTGAGCGATTTCCGATTGCGTTGCTGTTATTTGTGCCTGTATATCTTTTAGCTGCTCCTGATTTTTCATTACAGCTAGTTGTCCAGCTTGCGTGGCACTTTTATAGCTACTTTGTTCCTCTTGCAGTCGAAGTTTTGCCTGTTTAATATCAGACTCCAACGTTTTGATAGTTACTTGATAACTATTTAGCTCTTGGGCTAAACGCAATTCGGCTTGTTTAATATCTGATAGAGACTTGTTATAAAGTCGTTTGCTTTCTTGTTCTTCTTTTTTGAGTTGATCAACTTGGGTTGCAGACACTGCACCATCTTGAACGAGTTGGCTATAACGTTCAACTTGCCCAGAATCTATACTTAAACGGGCTTTAGCCGATTCCCGATCGTCGCGACTGGTGGAAATTTGCTCCTCTGCTTGTTTAACTAATGATTGTTTTTCTAACTTTTGGAGGTTATAGCTACTCAGTTTGGCATCCAGATTTTGCTGCACCTGGTTAACTTGAGCCATTTTTTCTAATTCTTGGGATTTATTTTGTTGTTCTAAAAGACTCGTTGACATTAAGAGTTGATTTTTTAGCAGTTCCAGTTGGGATTGCCGATTTTGTAGCCCTTGCAATTTGCTCTGGACTTGTTGCAGTTCCGTTTGCAGCAAATCAGAATCCAGTTCCAGTAAAACCTGGCCGGATCTAACTATATCTCCTTCTTTGACCGTAACTGCTTTGACACTCCCAGCAGCTTGAGCGTCTAATTTTTGAGTTGCGCCTTTAGGTTCTATACGCCCTCTGGCGCTACCAGTTTCATCGACTTTCGAGAGGGTTGCCCAAGGCAAGAATAGACCAGCAAAGCCGATGAGCGTATACAACAAACCACGAGTCCAAATTCGAGGTAAGGCATTGAGTAGTTTTTCTGTACCGTAGTACAAATCTTGACTTTCATTTTCTGCCTCTGTCTGCTCGTCAAATACCGATTCCTCTTGCTGTTTGTAATCTTGATATTTATCTTGCTCATCTGGGGGAAGTGGGGACGATCTATTGGGATGTGGCATGGTTTTATTTCCAATAACAGTAGATGGGTAGTGCGGGAGAAATCAATTCAAAATTCAAAATTCAAAATTGTTTACGCAGAGTCTCGTCGAGAATAAAAAGACTGCCCAATGCCCCATCAACTAACTTGAGACATCTGTTGTTGATTCAGGTAGTAATAATGACCTTTTTTAGCGATTAATTCGTCGTGGGTACCGCTTTCTACCAAAATACCTTGATCTAAAACCAGGATTAAGTCCGCGTTGCGGACTGTAGAGAGGCGATGGGCAATAATTACACTTGTGCGTCCTTTAAGAATTGTTTTGAGGTTGTTTTGAATAATCCGTTCTGATTCTGAATCTAAGTGACTAGTGGCTTCATCAAACAGTAATAACCGAGGATTTCCGAGCAAAGCACGAGCAATTGCTAGGCGTTGGCGCTGTCCACCAGAAAGCATTCCGCCGCTTTCACCAATTTCTGATTCGTAACCTATCGGTAATTTTTGAATAAATTCATCGGCTCCAGCATATTTTGCTGCTTGGATGATTTCTTCTAAAGAAGCATTTGGATTAGCGATCGCAATGTTTTCGCGAACAGTTCCACCAAACAGAAAAGTATCTTGGTCTACAACGCCGATTTGGGAACGGAGCGATCGCATAGATACACTGGTGATATCATTACCATCAATGAGTATTTTCCCATCTGTCGGTGGGTATAAACCCAAAATCAATTTACTGAGAGTTGTTTTTCCAGAACCGCTGCGCCCTACGACTGCAACCATCTGTTCCGGCTTAATTTCAAAGTTGAGATTTTCTAATACGTTAGTGTCACTTTCTGGGTGATAACGAAAGGTAACATTCTGAAAACAAATGTTACCGCGGAGTTTACCCAACGATTTGCGGGGTTTAGTTTCTAAGTCTTCTTCTGGTTCCGCCTCCAACACATCATTAATGCGTTCGGTAGAAATCACGATTTCCTGTAATTCATTCCACAGCAAAGCCAGTCTCTGGAAAGGACTCAAGACGTTACCCACCAACATATTGAAAGCAACTAATTGTCCAATAGTTAGTTCGCCATTAATTACCTGGGTCGCTCCATACCACAGCAATGAAGTATTTACAAAGGTGTGGATGACGCCACTGATAATTTGCAAGCGATTGTCAATTATTTGAGCATTAAAATCTTTTTTGATTAAATCATTCAGCAGTTCCTCCCAGCGCCAACGTACTGTCTGTTCAATTGCTAATGAACGGACGGTACGAATTCCGCTTAGGGATTCTATGAGATAGCTTTGTTCTTTGGTAGCTGCATTAAAAATATCTCTGGATATGCGGCGCAAGATACTTGTGCTGGCCAGCGCCAAGATAAAAAATGGCGGTACAGTACACAGCACGAATAATGCCATTCGCCAGCTATAGGAGAACATCAAAGCCAGATAAACCACTAATGTCAGCATATCCAACACAATGGAGAGTGTCTGACCAGTCAGGAAGTGCTGAATTTTCTGGTTTTCTTGGATGCGCGAGATTATATCCCCAACGAAACGCGACTCGAAATAAGCAAGGGGTAAACGGAACGTATGTTTGATGAAGCCTACGAGTAAGGCGATACTAATGCGGTTAGCAGTGTGAAATAAGAGATATTGCCGTACACCGTTGACAGCAACACCAAACAACCCAAAAACAATCATTCCCAAACCAATGGCGTTTAAGGTTGGAACACTGCGTTGCACAAGTACTCTGTCGAGCAACAACTGAGTAAATACTGGCGTTACTAATCCAAATAATTGAATGACTATCGAAGCTATGAAAATTTCTAGCAGTGTTCGATAGTGAGGTTTGACTAACTCAAAAAATTTCCAGAAGCTTCTACTTTCGTCCTTAGCACTTTTTAGTAGAGCTGTAGGTTGTAGTAACAATGCATAACCAGTCCAACCTGCTTGAAATTCAGCTTTTGTCAGACTGCGTTGACCAAGAGCCGGATCACATACAATCACCCGCTTTTTGGTGATTTCATAGACAACAATAAAGTGTTTACCTTCCCAGTGAGCAATTGCAGGTAAAGGTTGTTCTGCTAATTTATCAAGAGTAGCTTTCACTGGACGGGTGGCAAAACCCAGATATTCTGCTGTTGCTGCCATAGCCTTTAGGGATGCACCGTTGCGAGTGACATTGGTCATATCCCGTAGGCGATTGATACTAAAATGTTTGCCCCAATAGTTACCAATCATCACCAAGCAAGCAGAGCCACAATCAGCTGCACTTTGTTGGGCATAGAAGGGATAGCTCTTGGTGATGCGTTTCCACCAATGCCCTACTTGTACTTTCGGACTGGGAAAGTAAAAACGTGATTTTTTCGTTGGCTGTTGTTGTGACTGCTTCTCTCTTTGGGGAAAAGGAATAATTTTAGATTTTGGAGATTGAATTTTTTCTCTAGTACCCAATCCCCAGTCCTCAGCCTCCAATCCCGTTCCACTGACGCTCATGGCAAAAGCCCACTCCCCCAACTCCGGGAAGTATTCTAGTGCTGTTTGCATCTGGTCGTTTTTCAGAATGTAAGCAATCGTTGGTTGCGTTGTTTGCCAATCTCCTTGTTTTGGTTGAGCAAAGATTGTACCTGGTGTCAAAGAATGGTCTTCAGAATGCCGCAGTTGACCTTTGTACAATAGCCACAACTGTGAATCTTGCGATATTTGTGGACTTACAGAGCCAGTTTCTAACTGATGTCGCTCAAACAAAGATAAGGCTTTGAGCATTCCTGAAACTTGTGATGTATGGCGTGGGAATTGTGATACTTGGCGACATAACAACAACAAATCCCAAAGTTCTGCACGGGCAAATAGGCGATCGCGAATGTTAGGATACTTGTCTATCAACTTTTGCAATGCTTCTTGCCTGAAATAGCCAAGTTTCAAGCTTGTAGAAGCTCTAACTGCATAAGGACTAAAGTTAGCTTCGGGAAACAAGGTCAATTCACCAAAAACAGACCATGCACCAAAGGTAGTAATTAAATTCTCAGAGCTATCTAATAGTCGGATTTTACCTGTAAGAATAATGTATATACCAGGATTCGTCTGTGCAGATTGCCAGAATTGCTTTGCTGATGGTGGCTCCACAATCTCCATTTCTGCCAAGAAGTTCTCTAATTCTTTTTCTGAAAGTTTTGTACCCAAGGTGTACAAAATTCTTTCACCCACATGTTGCTCAGAAAGCACTGGTGGCATTTTTTAATCTCCACAAAAAAATTTAGTTAGTTATCAGTCGAAATCCAATTCAAAACTTCATTAAAAATATTATTTAATCCCGTATTTTCACCGAGGAAACTCTAAGCTTTACTGGAGTAGAGTTTAGAGAGAAATAGTATGCTAGTAAAGCATCTATCTTTTATATGCAAGGTATTTTTCTTGAGTGGACAATCTACTTGTTGCAGCAAGTTATCGATGTGGCAATAACTAGTGTAAATGCCATAATATTTAGCTAGAGCTTTGTTTACCGACATTTAGCTTCAACAGCAACTAACTGCATTGATGACTCCACACAAATAAGGATTGCTTATTTGTGCAATCAGCAGTGGTTGTAAGTGATGATTAAGAGGAATTCTTTTTGGAGCATAATTTGCTATATGCAGCAATAGCTATTCAAAGTATTTCATTTCTCAATCACAAACTCTCGAAGTTTTTTCTAGTTCGGAACAATGTTATGGCTGAAAGTTAGCTTTCATCCTCTTGAACAAGACCTGAATCGGAAGAATTCTTAAAAGAATGTTTTCAGACATTCCTAACTTGTTAACAGCCTTGTCTTGACTTAAATGGTGTGACATAATTGTAGTTAGAAATTGCATTGAGTCGTAAATTGTGGAAAAACATAATTCATTGCAGTTGTGTGATCAAAGCCTGACAGCAAAAAAAACACAACTACAAATCTGACTAACGTTGTAGTGTTAATCAGAAATTTATACAATGTGCAATTAGATTCCGGCATATTCCCTAGTGCTTTGTGAGTCTAGGGGATAGTCTCCGGGATAGCTTCATCCTTATCGTGCAACCTGGAACAAAAGAGGATTTTGAGTAGGCTACAGGAAACAGAAGACTATAAAAACTGTAAAGCTATAAAAGCACATCGTAATTTTCGTTTAAGTAGTATTTTACCAATTAAGCAAAACTCCACTTAAACAAATATTGCTTAAGTTGGCTTTAAGATTCCAGAATGGATCTTTTCTTAGCACTGCTTAGTATCTTTAAGGTAGCATCTAGCAAGTTATTTAACGTTTGTATTATACCTCCTCTAGTGTAATAAATGCAAGTGAGCAAAAGAGACTGCGAACATCATCATATTTACATACAAACATGATATTTACACAATTAGCTTACACTCCTTATCTCTTAAATTTAGATATTTTAGTAGTTTCTTAATGTAAATTTTCTGACAAGTCACCTAATAGATGATATTTAACAAAAAAAATATATTTCACAACCATTTATACATTAAATCTTTAAATAGCGAGGCGGCATAACATGATGCTAGTCATAACGGCGACTATTGTTTGCTCAAAGGTGATATTTAAGTTGTTTAAATTAGCTGTGAGGTAGAACACGTTAATGTTGTGATCGGGCACACACACTAGTTAAATACGGCAATCTTAGCATTTTTCCCATCAAGGGTATAGCAGTAATACATATTACAGCTTGATAGAAGTTGAGAAATAACCATCATGTTTAAATGAGTCTATAGTTAAAAAAATGACAATAAGTAGTAAATTCATCTTTTAAAACCTAAGATTGCGATGAGATCAAGTCAAGTAATAAATGGATAAATTGAATGGTGGTTATAGAGCCAGTGCCCTGACGAAATTGTGACACCATAGATTTGGTTAAATATAGGAAATCATCCATAGCGGTTCTCAATCAAATAAAGTACATCCTCAAAGTTGAAAAAATTTATCTATGAAGTCTAGTTATACCTCAGTTGCAGAGGAACCGCTATAAAAGCAACTAATATCACCTTAGTTGCGATCGCCAATGTTGTTGCTGTATATTTATCCATTGGAAAATCTACTTGATGAGGAAATTATCCCTGTGTTATCTAGGGATCTTTATATTACTCTCAACAGAGAATATTTCAACGCTTGTTTCTTCGTGCTTAGTTCCAAATGCGGAGATTTAATTTGGATGACGATTAGCTTAAAAGACCAGTAGGGAATTCAGTTCCTAAGTTGTGGGGCGATCGCTGAATTCTCTGCTTGGCTTGCTCTATGAAAGTAGTTTGTGTCATAATTACAGAAATAATAATTACTAAATCTCGGTCGATTTTAAGTAGTATTTTCACAAGCGCTAGAAGTAATACAGTTAGGGCGATGAGGATTGGGGATTGAGGGAGACTGGTATCGTGCGAAAAATTGATGTTCCTGCAAACTTGAGATGCTTCCATATTGAAAAACATCTCTGATTTAGTAGTACAGTGAATTACGAAGGAGTATTTATGTCACAGTTGGAGCAAGCAGTGCCAGACACCTTTGTAGCGCAAGGCTTAGAAACTCTCCCCAATATTTTCGACCGAGTTGAGGCTCTGGCCAAAGATTTTGCCACCCGTGCAGGGGTACACGATAGAGATGCTTCCTTTCCTTTCGAGAATTTTACAGCTTTGCATGAAGCAGGATTGCTCAACCTCACCATGCCACGTGAATTCGGTGGCCGGGATTTGGGGTTGGCAACTATCTGCCGGGTAATTGAAGGGATAGCCCGTGGCGATGCTTCGACCGCATTAGTACTGACAATGCACTATCTTCAACATGCTCATGCAGCCCGTAGCCGTCGCTGGCATCCAGAAGTATATAAGCGGCTGTGTCGTGAATCAATTGAAGGCATTGCCCTGCTGAATGCTGCCCGTGTTGAACCAGAGCTAGGAACGCCAGCGAGAGGCGGATTGCCAGCGACAATTGCCGAACGAACAGCAGAGGGCTGGCGTTTAACAGGACATAAGCAATACACCACAGGCAGTCCTATCCTCAGCTATTTTGTTGTTTGGGCACGGACAACTGAAGATGAACCACAAGTTGGGAATTTTTTAGTTCCGCGCTATCTGCCTGGTTTACGAATTGTCGAAACCTGGGATCATTTGGGGATGAGAGCTACGGGCAGCCATGACCTTATTTTAGAGAATGTATTAATTCCCTCAGAGTATGCTCTAAATATCAATCCCATATCTGCTGTGCCATCTTTTGATCCGTTGATTTCCACTTGGGGCAGTTTGACAGTAAGTGCCTTATATCTCGGTGTTGCGAGTAGTGCGCGAGACTGGCTTGTTAAATATCTTTGGGAGCGATCGCCTTCTAATCTCCAAGAGCCACTGGCAACTCTGCCACGCTTCCAAACAGCCGTGGGTGAGATAGAAGCACTGCTGTTTGCTAATAATAGATTGATTTATAGTTTGGCTCAAGATATTGACAAGGGCGAATATGAGCCTAACGTAGGATTACAGGCACAGGCTGTTAAATACCTCACCACAACCAACTCGATTCGTGCTGTAGAAATTGCCTTAGAACTAACTGGCAATCCTGGTTTATTAAAAAGAAATCCTTTAGAGCGTCACTACCGTGACGTTTTGTGCAGCCGTATACATACGCCGCAAAATGATGTTATTTGCCAATCTTTAGGGAAGTCGGTGCTGAAAGTTAAGTGATGGGTATGGGGGATGGGGCATGGGGCATGGAGGAAGACTTGTTACAAGTTCTCATTGGAGTCACATTGTCTCTTTCATCCCAATGCCCAATGCCCACTGCCCAATATTTAGTATCCTGCTTGCTTATCTACAACATTCCGCAAGGGCTGACCGTTTTGGTAGCGTTGAAGATTGTCGATAAATAGTTGTGCTATGCGCTCTCTCAGGCGTGGCGACAAGGCTGAACAATGGGGAGTGATAAAGGCATTCGGTAGCGACCATAAGGGACTTTCTGGCGGCAGAGGTTCGGTTGCAACAGTGTCTAATCCAGCACCCGCAATCCAGCCCTCACGTAGTGCGGTAAGTAATGCGGCTTCATCCACGATCGCACCACGAGCAATGTTAATTAGGTAAGCAGACTGACGCATAGAACGCAATGCAGTTTCATCGATCAAGCCTTTAGTTTCTGGGGTTAATGGTGTGGCAATAACTACATAGTCTGCGGCTGGGAGGAGCGATCGCCACTCATCAGCACCCACAACCTTGTCAAAATTCGGTAGGGGTTCGGGATGACGGCGACTACCCCAAACTGTGACTCCAAAGGCTTTAACACGAGATGCGATCGCTTGACCGATATTTCCTGTGCCGAGAATTAATAAAGTCGCGTCTGCCAACTCTTCAAGAAACACTCCTCTTACCCAAGTGTGTTCATTCTGCAAAGTTTGCAATTTCCGCAGATTCTTGGCGTGATAGAGCATAAATGCCAGTACAAATTCCGAAATTGGAATTGCATGAACCCCTGCACCATTAGTGAGGATAATGTCCTTTTGCAAAAAAGTTGGCGTGAGGATGTGATTTACGCCAGCACTTGGTGACTGTTGCCAACGCAACGCGGGTGCTGCTGTTAGTACTTTGTCAAGAGTAGAGGTTTTCAGGTAAAATCCATTGACATAAATCTCTGCATCACTGACATCACCATCGAGATTACCTTCACTATCCACCTCTACAACATCTATATTAGATGGTAGGTGTGGCTCTATATCTGCAATGAGATGATCGGGTAAAATTAGTTTCACCATTAGCTACTCCCTATTTCCATTTTGGATTTGGATTTTGGATTGTGCAACCCAATTGGCAGCACCTCTTTATTTTTAATTTTTAATTGTTTAGTATCCTGCTTCTTTATCTACTACATTTCGTAACGGCTGACCAGCTTGGTAACGCTTTAGATTGTCGATAAATAGGGCTATTGAACGCTGTTTACTCTTTGGTGAATGACCAGAAGTATGAGGGGTGATAAAGATGTTAGGAAGTGACCACAAAGGACTTTCTGGTGGTAACGGTTCGGAATTAACTGTGTCTAATGCTGCACCTGCAATCCAACCTTCTGTGAGCGCTTTTATTAATGCTGATTCATCGATTACGCCACCACGAGCAATATTAATTAGGTAGGCATGATTTGGGAGCGATCGCAATACAGATTCATCAATAAATTCTTTGGTTTCGGGAGTTAAGGGTGTTGCAATAACTACATAATCTACCTCTGGCAGGAGCGATCGCCATTCATCAGCACCCACTACTTTATCAAAATTTGCTAGCTCTTGGGGATGACGGCGACTGCCAATAATTCTTAAGCCGAAGGGTTTAGCACGGGCGGCGATTTCTTGACCAATACCACCAGCACCAATAATTAGCAAGGTTGCATCTGTTAATTCTTGGATAGCAAAGCCTCTTTTCCAGTGACGTTCAGCCTGTAAAGCATATAATTCTGGCAGGTGTTTGGCATGAGCCAGTATATAAGTAATTACAAATTCTGCGATCGGAATTCCATGCACTCCAGCCCCATTTGTGAGGATAATATCTCTTTGCAAATAAGTTGGTGTCAGGATGTGATTCACCCCTGCATTTGGTGCATGATGCCAACGTAGTGCTGGTGCTGCTTCTAGTATTTTATGCAGCATAGGACTTCTCGATAAAAACCAACTGAAATAAACTTCAGCATCGCTAGCATCCCCATCTAAATTTCCTTCAACATCTACTCGTACAATCTGTGTATTGGCTGGTAGATGTGGCTCAATGTCAGCAACCAGATCGAGCGGCAAAATGAGCTTCATTGTAGATTACCTCTTCTTTATTTACAAGGCTATTTCTGGAAATTGCCTATATGTGACAAAAAAATGAGTGCCATTTTTTCTTGGCACAAATTATGATGATATTTACTAATGTTTCATGGATGATTATTTAATATGTAAACACATAAACTCTAAATCAAAATATTGGTTATTATATTTATACGCTCTTTTCTCTGTTCCATATATTTGAAACCCCAATGATAAATAAAGTGGTTTTGCTAAAAAGTTACTCTTAACAATATCAATTAATAATATTTCTACATCTTTAATAGTTTTTGCTCTTTCAATTAATTCATTTAGTAATAATTTACCTACACCTTTTCCCCTATACTCTTGTTGAACATACATGCTACTAATATATGCTTTACGCCGGAGTTTGATTCTTGATTCTTGCTGAAATGCGACTATTCCAACTAAATTTTTATCCTCAAAACATCCCAAAAAAAAGTTATTATTATCTACTGGAATTCTAGCCCGAAATTGTTCTATCGTCTTAATTACTTCTTCTTGATATGTTGTGCCAAATGAATCTGGATTTTTATCTAAAGCTTCTAATCTGATCTGTCTATAATCTTCTGCATCCTACTTTGTTAATTTTTTGACGATCATTTAGATATTTATTATTTTTTTCAATCAAGCGATATAGATTATTATATTTTAGTTTATCTAGATCGTTAATATAGAAAAAATCACCTAGACTAGCAAAGAGCAAGCCTGAGAGATATTTTGATTGTTCATTAATAATTTTTTATTGCTATAGCTGTTTTTTAAGAGCAAGTTTTAATCTCGAAGTAGCCTATTTACCGCAGCTACCTCAAGTTTAATATTGATTGACTACAAAAAGCTTAAATCTCAACTACTCAGCTGTAATAACTGGTTGTTTACCTGAGTATTCTCATTGCTCATTACTCGTTCTAAAACAGCTTCTCTGATATTGATAAACACTTCGCTACTTCGATCTCGCGGGCGTGAAAGTCTCACAGGTAAATCCATAGAAATCTTTCCTTGATCAATCACTATCACTCGGTCTGCCAACGCCACAGCCTCTTCCACATCGTGAGTAACCAAAAACGCAGTAAATCTTCGCTCTTGCCACAAGTTTTCAATCAAATGCTGCATTTCTTGGCGAGTTAGAGCATCCAATGCTCCCAAAGGTTCATCTAGCAACAACAAACGGGGCTGACTGGCTAACGCTCTGGCCAATGATACCCGTTGCCGTTGTCCTCCAGACAAAACATAAGGCCACTCATCAGCTCTATCTTTGAGTCCGACTTTATTGAGTACCCACAAAGCTTTTTCACGCCAATTACCTTCTAAGCCCAACCCCACGTTCTGAATAACGCGCTTCCACGGCAGCAAGCGCGGATCTTGAAACATTACTGTTACAGAGCGGCTGAGTCTATGTAGTGGTTCTCCATCCAGTAGTATTCCACCTGAAGTTGCTCTATCTAATCCTGATACAAGACGCAATAAGGTACTTTTACCACAACCACTTCGTCCGACAATAGCGACAAACTCACCTGCTTCAACTTCTAAATTCAGCGAGTTTAAAACAGTTTTATTGCCAAAAGATTTCGTTAAATCTAAAATACTTAGTTGTGTACCCTGTACATTTGAACTCACTTGCAAAACCTCCTTTTGAGAACAATTAGAATTTAATTATTTGATGAGATATTGAAGAAAGGAAACCACATTTGAAATCAAGATTTTTCAACCTTTGATTCTGGTGAACTTAGCATTTATGACTTTTGATAATTGGGGTTCCAAGCCAAGAATTTTGTTTCTAATCCTCTGGCAACAGCATCTGCTAATTTACCTAGTAGTGCATAGATTACAATACTCAAAACCACAACATCGGTTTGCATAAACTCACGAGCATTCATTGCCATATAACCAAGACCGGAATCTGCTGCGATCGTTTCTGCCACAATTAGTGTCAGCCACATAATCCCCAACGAAAAACGAACACCAACGAGAATTGAAGACAAAGCTCCTGGAAAAATGATTTGCCACAGAAGTTGTGGTGTTTTTAATCCATAGACTTTTCCCATTTCAATCAGTCCAGGGTCAACACTACGGATACCATGAAATGTATTGAGATATAACGGAAAAAATACCCCCATAGATACTAGAAATAATCTAGCTTGATCGCCAATACCAAACCAGAGAATTACGAGCGGAATTAATGCCAAATTAGGGATAGTACGGAGCATTTGCAAGGAACTATCCAATAACTTTTCTGCAACACGGGAAAAGCCATTGAGCAATCCCAAACCGAAGCCAATACTGCCACCAACTATAAAACCAGATATCGCCCGCCCAGCACTAATTCCTATATGTTGGAACAGTTCTCCAGTTGAGCCTAGTTTAATTGCTGTAGCGATTACACCACTTGGTGCTGGTAAAATCCTGGTTGAAAGTAGACCAGTTCTAGAAGCAAGTTCCCAAAGAATTAATATGGTAACAGGCACAATCCAAGGAACTATTTTCTCGATTTGCGGGTTGTCTAATACCTCGCTCAGGGATATCTTGTTTTTGCTTTTGGTGCTTTTAAAGGTAATAGTCATGGAATTTGGGATTTTAGATTGTTCCAAAGGATGAATCTATAAGCATCACCAACATAATTAGTAATTTGCTCTTTAATTACTAATTACTAATTACTAATTATTAGGTCATGAAGCACTTGTGAGTTGTTTCGCAAATTTTTCATTGACGACGATTTCGCCAACAGAACTCAAGACTGGTGGTGTTAAAGGTGTAGGTTCGCTTTGCAAAGGTAGGCGGGGAAATAATAATTCAGCGGTGCGATACGCTTCTTCTAAATGGGGATATCCAGAGAAAACGAATGTTTCTATCCCCAAATTGCGATATTCCAGCATCCTAGCGGCAACGGTGTCAGGATCTCCAACTAAGGCCGTACCAGCACCACCTCGCACCAATCCAATTCCTGTCCAGAGGTTGGGGCTAATCTCTAAAACTTCTCGACTACCACTATGTAGTTGACTCATACGCCGCTGTCCTTCAGAATCAGATTGAGCTAAGTCTTTCTGAGCTTTAGCGATCGCATCCTCATCCACATACTTAATTAGCTCATTGGCTGCATCCCAAGCAGCTGACTCGGTTTCTCGCACAATTACATGCAAGCGAATCCCAAAACGGACTGTTCTGCCCTGTTCAGCTGCCAATTTCCTAACTTCGGTAATCTTTTGGGCCACTTGTTGTGGAGGTTCACCCCAAGTCAGGTAAACATCTATATGTTTAGCAGCAACCCGCTTGGCGGCAGCAGATGAGCCACCAAACCACAAAGGTGGATAGGGTTTTTGAACTGGTGGAAATAAGAGCTTACCACCTTTAATATCCAGGTATTTTCCTTTAAAATCGACTGTTTCCCCACTGACGATACCCCGCCAAACTCTGAGAAATTCATCGGTTAAATCATAGCGATCGTCATGACTAAGATGCAAGCCATCCCCAGCCAGCTGCACCGTATCTCCGCCTGTCACCACATTAATCAACAATCTTCCTTTAGAAATTCGGTCAAATGTTGCTGCCATCCGTGCAGCAGCACCTGGGGAAGTAATCCCTGGACGAATTGCCACCAGAAATTTCATCTGCTTGGTGACAGATATGAAAGCGGCGGCAGTTATCCAAGCATCTTCGCAAGAACTTCCTGTGGGTAACAATGCGCCCGTATAGCCTAGACTATCCACAGCTTGGGCAATTTGTTGTAAATAATCAGGTGTGACAACACGAGAGCCAATATCTGTGCCTAAATAGCGTCCGTCATGAGATCCAGTAGGAATAAACCAAAGAATTTGCATTTGTGTCAGACAGGGTACAAGTATATATCCTACGGCAGATCGATCGAATTACCGGAGTTTATAGTCAGCATTTTACAGGAAATTATTTAAAACGCCAGTGATAAATTAACGATTCATAAAGAATAACTGCCCACAAGATTGACGTTTTCACGCACAATCCCAATAATCATGACACTTTTTTTGCAACAATAGCTGTCGTGAAGAATACAAGTTTTATGTCAATTACCAACATTTTTGCAACTTTGAAGTGTTCACTTCTAGTTTCATCGACAGAAACCTTGCTAACTTGCACTTTCTAAGTCTGTGTTTGGATAAAGGTTACGATCTCTGTGTTCTTGGGTTGGCTTTCAGCAAACAGCAATTCGGTTTGAGCGCAACCCCCGTTTGGTTGGGGAAGTTAAATACACTTTTAGCAAATCCTTAGCTCTTGCTATCAATTATCTAGTGTAGTGTCCTTTTCAATAGTGCCACCCTGGTTATCAACCTACTTAGGCTTAGTAGCAGCGAAAGCTTTATTAAGCTGTTGTGCATACAAGTTGCACAATTTAAATTGTGGGTAAGAACTTCAAACCCTCTCCCCTGCTCCCCTGCGATCTCAACGTGTAAATTAAGTACTTAACAGCTTAGTCTTGTATCGGCGTCTCTTTGTCCGCTATTCGCCTTTAACCGGGTTTACGATTATTTTGATGGCAATTTTCTGCCTCGGATCTGTGCAGTTAGTTCAGTGTTGGCATTTGAGGCGAATATATAGGGCGCATCTACGAAGAAAAAGTACTAGGTCTTGCATTGTACCAAGCTCTATGCAAAGATAATCCTACAAATGTACGGCAAGTCGATAGAAGTATCGTACTTAGCTAACAATTGATGCTGTCAAAATATAGCTGATTAGAAAATAGTGTTTTCAATTAATGTTAATTGGCAAATAATCACTTGAATCTAAATCAAGCTTGAGTCGATGTCAGTAGCCATTGGTGAACTTTGTACAGCATAACCCAAAAAACGGATTTTATGATGTCTCAGAAGTGTTAGTTCATATAGTGTGTGGTTGAGTTTCCCTTAAAAGTAGAGAAGTCTTTGCTAAAGCAGTTATTGTCTGATTCCAGACGTTTTTAGGATTTTTTTAAACGTCAAAATTCCTAATTGGCTGCGAATTTTGAATTGGACATTCAACTACTTAGTACCGATTTCGATATTTATCAGAATTTTGTGCTTGTTTCAGCGGCTAAAGCTTTGGTGGAGCTATGTTCTAATCGTTTGCTAGAAACATTAGAGCAATGATTTGTCTTGTCTTTTAGTCTCAATCAAGGGCTAATTTATTCATCTTTAAGGTTGAGGAGTTAAGGAGTCATGTCGAAATTTCGCTGGAATTATAGATCCATAGTGTTTCTGCTTTCGGTGCTAGATATTCTAGCTATCCTGGTAATTCATCCAGCCAAAAGCCAGGCTGAATTACCTAAATCTGATCTATCTACTATTGAAGTAGAAAAGAACAAAGCTCCAGAAGCAGTTGTCAATCAAACAGTAGATACTTCAGTTGCACCAGTCACTCTTAAAAAAGCTCCAAACGATCTCCGAGATCGAGTGACACCTGTCTCGCAATTGTTGCAAGTTGCACCGCCGACTAACCAAAAAGCTCCAAATAATGGAGCAGGGCAAGTGACATCCGTCTCGCAACTATCAGATATTAAGCCTACAGATTGGGCATTTCAAGCATTACAGTCTCTAGTTGAGCGCTACGGTGTAATTGCAGGATATACAGATGGTACATTTAAAGGCGATCGCTCCCTAACACGCTATGAATTTGCCGCTGGGTTGAATGCAGCTTTAGATCGCCTCAATGAACTAATAGCGACTTCGACAACAGATTTAGTCAAACGCGAAGACTTGGATACCATCAAAAAATTACAAGAACAATTTTCTCCAGAACTCGCCCAACTTCGGGGACGCGTAGATAGCCTGGAAGCACGAAATGCGAAATTAGAATCAACTCAGTTTACAACCACAACCAAACTTATAGGTCGATCTCAGATTGTCCTTGGCGAAGTTATAGCAGGCAATAACGTCGTCACCAAGAGACCAGCACCTCACAATGCCACACTTCAAGGTTCAACGACTTTACGGTTAAACACCAGTTTTAACGGTAAAGATTCGTTAGGTATAACAATAGGAGGTGGAAATATTGAATCACTGGGACAAACAAGAGCTGGATTATTGGGAACTTATGAGGGGAGAACTGCTGATAACTCCAGTATTACTTTTGCACGCAACACTATTATTCTCAGTGGTGTCCGTTATCGGTTTCTACCTTTTCCAAATACCCAAGTCAACATTTATCCCTTGTCCGATGGAGCTAGTGAGATAGGTCTTTCTGGCCCCATTAACCCATATTTTGAATCGTCTTCTGCGACTGGTGCTAATGGGATTTCACGATTTTCACGGCGGTCTTTGGTCTATAACTATGGAGATAGTGGCCCTGGAATTGCTATACTCCAGGGATTAGGCAAACAGGTTCAATTCGGGATAGCGTACAGCGCACCAAATGGTGGTAATCCCACAACTAATAACGGCTTATTTACAGGCAGATATTTAGCTTTAGCACAGTTAATATACTACTCCGCTAATAAGAATTTTCGGGTGGCTGCAACTTACGTTAATACCTATAGCCCACCAAATACTCTAGGTTTTAGTGGAACAAATTTCGGGCCAGCAGTCGGGAGTAACCTGGTAAACAGCACCGTGCCTGGAGTAGCAACTCTAGGCAACCTTTATGGACTACAGGCGTTCTATCAAGTTAATTCCAAGTTGGCAATCAATGCCTGGGTAAGTTATGGGGTACACCGTTATTTAGGACGTGGAGATGCTGAAGCTATGGATTGGGCCGTAGGACTGGCATTCCCGGATCTTTTTAGTGAAGGTGCTTTAGGGGGGATTTTAGTTGGTATGGAGCCAAAACTCATCAGTCTTAGTAATAATGTAAATTTGGGAAAAGGTCTAGGACAAGCGGACAGAGATACTTCTCTGCACGTTGAGGCATTCTACCAATATAAAATCGGAGATCATATTGAGGTTACGCCAGGTTTGATCTGGATTACTGCACCTGATTCGGATGCCAGCAATCCTGATAGTTTATTTGCTTGGGTTCGTACTGTTTTTAGGTTTTAACCTTTGACACTCCCCGGACTGATTAAACTTTGCTTATACTCTTTTAATCAAAAGTCCGGGGATTCTTGAGTCTTAAGGGAGCGGCTTCACTCGCAAGTAGAGACACATTAGCGCCGCAAGACAAAGCCCAATCCCATTTTGCGTCTCTACTATCTAGACAAAACCGATTAGAAAATTTTATTTAACTACGGTAAGCTTATTGAAATTAAGTATTTTGTGAATAAAAATTGGACAAAAACACAAAAGACGGTAAAAAGCAAGTTCTTGAGGAAGATAACTCAATTGATTTTACATAAATTTACATTTAAAGTTGTTCGGTAAAATGCTTGCTTTTTGTCGAAAACTGTGAAAAGCTTTATCTATACTTTAAACTACGGTTTACCGATCAAGATAAAGTATTTACGTGGTATCAAGCAAGTGAGAACCTGTATTAAGGGATTCATAATTTCTAGATTTTTAAATATTTATTTTGCAGCATGGATGGGGCGAAAACTTGATGCTTAAGACTTTATAGATGGGGGGAAATGGTAGATGCTGAAGACGTTAACAAACGATTTTGAACTCGACTTAGAAGCAGATGTGCTTGTGATTGGAGGTGGGCCAGCGGGAACTTGGGCGGCATGGAGTGCTGCATCAAATGGAGCTAGAGCGATCCTTGTAGATAAAGGATATTGTGGCACAACTGGATGTGCTGCTGCATCTGGAAATGGTGTATGGTATGTACCACCCGATCCAGAAGCACGGGAAACTGCAAAGGCGAGTCGGGAATCGTTGGGTGGGTTTTTAGCCGATCGCAATTGGATGGATCGGGTACTGAATCAGACTTATGCAAACGTTAATCAGTTAGCAGAGTGGGGTTATCCCTTCCCTACCGACGATGAAGGCAAACCCTATCGGCGATCGCTGCAAGGTCCTGAGTATATGCGGCTGATGCGGCGGCAAATTCAACGTGCTGGAGTCAAGATTTTAGACAATAGTCCCGCCTTAGAATTACTGGTTGATGACGATGGAGCTGTTGCTGGTGCAACAGGTGTGAACCGTCAGACTGGTGAGAAATGGATAGTGCGATCGCAGTCCACAATTATCGCAACTGGTGGCTGTGCGTTTCTCAGTAAAGCGTTAGGATGCAACGTCCTGACGGGGGATGGTTATCTGATGGCGGCAGAAGCAGGAGCCGAGATGTCAGGTATGGAATTCTCCAATGCTTACGGCATCTCTCCCGCCTTTTCTTCAGTTACCAAAACCCTGTTTTATAATTGGGCGACTTTCACCTACGAAGACGGTACTGTAATTCCAGGGGCAAGTTCTCATAGACGGTCAATAATTGCCCAGACATTACTGCAACAGCCAGTTTACGCCATCATAGACAAAGCGGCGGAATCGATGCGGCCATCTATGCGTTTAGCACAGCCCAACTTCTTTTTACCGTTTGACCGTGCAGGTATAGATCCATTTACTCAACGTTTCCCTGTGACTCTGCGCCTAGAAGGAACTGTGCGCGGTACGGGAGGAATTCGGATTGTCGATGAGACTTGTGCCAGTTCTGTACGGGGACTTTATGCAGCAGGAGATGCCGCTACACGGGAACTGATTTGTGGCGGATTTACTGGCGGTGGTAGCCATAACGCGGCTTGGGCAATATCTTCTGGCTATTGGTCAGGGAAATCGGCTGCTGAATATAGCCGCAGTTTGGGAGAATACAAAACTCAACGCCATGTTAAGGGTGTTGGAGAGGTAGGATTACAAAGTGGGAGCGATCGCTCCTTAGCGACTGATGAAATTATTCAGGCAGTTCAAGCTGAAGTATTCCCTTACGAAAAGAACTATTTCCGTACAGAACAAGGCTTAACAGAGTCTTTGGGTAAGCTTAATCATCTTTGGCAAGAACTCCGCAGCAGCCAGGTAACATCAGAGAAAGAGCTAATCCGGGCACGAGAAGCTACGGCAATGGTAGCCACGGCGCGATGGATGTATAGCAGTGCCATTGAACGTAAAGAAACTCGTGGTATGCACAAACATCAAGACTATCCAGAACTTGATGCTAACCAGCAACATCACTTAATTAGTGGCGGATTAGATCAGGTTTGGGTGAAGAGTCAGCCGCTAAATACAGAAAAGCCTTTATCCAAAATAGGAGCAGCAGTGTGATTGAGTTGGTCAGCGAGTCGCGGTGCATAGAATGTAATATCTGCGTGAATATTTGTCCAACTAACGTGTTTGATAGAGTACCTAATGCGCCGCCAACCATTGCCCGACAGAGTGACTGCCAAACCTGTTATATGTGCGAATTGTATTGTCCAGTTGATGCCCTTTATGTCGCACCAGAAAGCGATGTGACGACTTCAGTCAATGAGGCAGAATTGGCAGAAGTTGGGTTACTGGGTAGTTACCGGGAAAATATTGGTTGGGGGCATAAACGCACTTCAACAGCAAAAGCGGATCAAACATTCCAAATTCTGAAGCAGATGAAATAGTAACGCGATGTGCAACTTATTCTTAGAACCTTACCTCCATTCCTCTCCCCTACAGGGCTACGGTGTTACACAACTCGAATTACCCCCCTTAATCCCCCCTTGTAAAGGGGGGAAATAGGAAATCTAGTTCCCTCCCCTTTTCAAGGGGAGAGTTAGGGTGGGGTAAAATCCAGATTCATCAAGTATTTCAGACTTGTGTATACACCACAGCCCCCACAGGGAGAGAGGCTTTGATTCCTGCTCCCCTTCCCTTGTAGGGAAGGGGTTGGGGGTTAGGTCTAAGAGAAAGTTTTCACACGGCGTATAGTACAGCGGAGAAAAAAGTCATGCTGTCGTTCAAAGTAGTAACAGGTTCTATCAGTAAAAATAAATTTACTTCCAGATTATCAACCTCAGTGGCTTGTGTCCTACTGCTAGTAACTACAGCATGTAGCCAAGGCGAAACTAAATCTGCTCAATCTATTGAGGCTATTAATGTCAATAACACTGTTGCTGCATCCAATAATATTTCTACGCTGCGTATAGGTTATGTAGGTAGTTCAGAACCTACAGGGGCACTTGGTTGGGCAAAGAAAAAGGGAATATTAGAACGCGAGTTGCAAAAAGCAGGATTTAAAAACATTACTTTTGCTCGATTTCCTAACGGGCCGGATCTAAATGAGGCGCTTGTCGCCGGACAATTAGATGTTGGTTCTTTAGGCGATACACCAGCGATAGTTTTGAAAGCTAGAGGTCAGGAAACCCGACTGTTGCGGATCAGCCAATTTAATACAACCGCCTGGTTAGTAGCGAAAAAGAATGGTGCGCGATCGCTTGCTGAACTTAAGGGTCAAAAAATAGCTACCCAAAAAGGCTCTTATATGCACCGATACCTGTTGGGTCTATTAGCTGAAGCTAAAATTGCCAAGGATGTAAAAGTTGTTCACTTGATGACTACTGAGGCAAAAGCGGCTTTAGAACGTGGTGATGTAGCAGCTTATGCAACTTCAAGCGATCTGGGGCCTTTTCTGAAATCACAAGGGTTTCCAGTGATTGATTCTTCTGCGAATCATAAAGGTCTTTCAGGGACATCATTAGTTGTAGCAACTGAAAGTTTTTTGGCAAAACAGCCTAATTTCCCACAGAAATTTAATGCAATTCTCACAGAAGCAGCGAAGGATTTAAAAGCTAATTCTGAAGAATATTATCAGTATCATGCTCAAACTACTAAATATCCCATCGATATTATAAAAGTATCGTTCCCACTCAAACAGGTATCAGAAGAACCATTACCAGCCGAGGGAGTGAAACTTTTAGAGGGAACAAAGAAATTTTTAGTCTCGCAGGGTTTAGCAAAGTCGGACTTTAAATTAACAGACTGGGTTGCTGAAGAAAAATAGGAAATGGGGAGTAGGGAGTGGGGGAGATGAGGAAGATGAGGAGGCAGAAATCAGTAACTTTTCTGAGCAAGAAAAACAAATTTCTGTAATTAAGTCTTTTAAAAGAGCAACATTCAGGCTCAAAAGTGCAACTCCCAGGTTCAAAGGTGCAACTTCCAGGTTCAAAGGTGCAACTTCCAGGCTTAAAGGTGCAACTTCCAGGCTTAAAGGCTCAACTTCCAAGCTCAAAGGTGTAACTTCCAAGCTCAAAGGTGTAACTCCCAAGCTCAAAGGTGCAACTTCCAGGTTCAGAGGCTCAACTTCCAAGCTCAAAGGCTCAACTTCCAAGCTCAGAGGTTCAACTTCCAAGCTCAAAGGCTCAACTTCCAGACTTATAAACTTAGGATTTACGCAATAACTCTCTAAAACTCTCATTCCTTCGTGTCCTTTGCGCCTTTGCGGTTCGTTTTTCCATTATTTTGCGTAAGTCCTGTAAACTTTCCGCTTCCCTCTTGACCAATACATTTGAAAATCTAGGTAAAATGGCCATGACTATTGCACTAGACCGTCCACATAAAACCAAGTCTGCTCAAATCCGCGAAAAACTTGGTTATCCGATCATTGATACTGATGTACATACTCAAGAATTTCCCCCAGCATTCTTAGACTATTTAGAGCAAGTTGCTGGAACTGCGATCGCAGAGCGTTTTCAAGAACACTTACCCGGTGCATCTCGCTCTAAATGGTTTAAACAATCTTGGGAAGAACGTCGTGCTAACCGCACCGCCCGCCCTCCCTTCTGGACTCGTCCCACCAATGATCCCCTAAATTTGGCTACCATTAGTTTGCCAAAGTTATTACACGAACGCTTACAAGAAGCTGGTACAGACTTTGCCGTTGTGTACCCCAACTTGGCAACGATGGCCCCACACATCGGTCACGAAGAAATGCGGCGGGCTGTTTGTCGGGCAGCTAATACTTACCACGCTGATATTTTCCGTCCTTATAGCGATCGCTTAACACCCATTGCTGCGATCCCAATGAATACGCCCGAAGAGGCGATTGAAGAGTTGGAATATGCGGTGAAAGTGCTGGGACTCAAAGCAATTCAAATCCCCGGACATATACGCCGCCCCATTCCCGCCTTCGAGAAGTATGGCGAAGAAGTAGCCAACGAAGCCATCTGGATTGACACCTTTGGCTTGGATAGCAAATATGATTACGATCCCTTCTGGGCGAAGTGCGTAGAACTGAAAGTTGTACCCACCACCCACTCCTCCGGTATGGGCTGGATAAATCGGCGTTCGATTAGCAATTACCAATACAACCATATTGGTCACTTTGCATCGGCTGCGGAAGCACTATGTAAATCTCTGTTCTTTGGTGGCGTAACTCACCGCTTCCCCACACTCAAGTTTGCTTTCTTAGAAGGAGGTGCAGCTTGGGGTGCTAGTTTGTACACCGATTTGATTTGGCATTGGGATACCCGCAATAAAGACCATTTGGTGGAAAATAACAATCCCGCCAATATTGATCGCGAAGAATTGCTAGAACTATATACCCGCTATGGTGGTGAATTAGTACATGGTCGTTTGGATCAGTTAGGTAGCGGTTTAGGTTTCCACGCTGAGTTATTATCTCCCCTAGAACCAGGTGATTTGGATGAATTCGCCGTTGCAGGAGTTACCAAGCCAGAGGATATCCGCGATCGCTTTTTGAATCACTTCTACTTCGGGACAGAATCAGATGATACCCGTGTAGCTCAAGCCTTTAACCGGAAAGCTAACCCTTATGGCGATCGCGTTAAAGCATTCTTGGGTTCCGATTCCGGTCATTGGGACGTACCGGATATTACTGCGATCGCTGCTAATACCTATTCAATGGTAGAACGCAAAATTATCACCGAAGAAGATTTGCAATACTTCCTGTCAATTCATCCCTTGGAGTTGTACACCAGCCTCAATCGTGACTTCTTCAAAGGTACGGCTGTGGAGAAAACAGCAGATGAATTTTTGGCTGGGAAAGAGACGCGATAAATCGTCGTCTCTACAAGAATCAATCATTTGTAGAGACGGCGATTTATCGCGTCTTTGCCAATGTCTATAAACAATTTGATGAGGGTAAAATATCATGACGATTGCTCTAGACCGTCCACAAAAAACCAGGTCTGCTCAAATTCGGGAAAAACTTGGTTATCCGATTATTGACACCGATGTACATACCCAAGAATTTGAACCAGCAGTCTTAGATTATTTAGAACAAGTTGGTGGAACTGCACTTGTCGAACGTTTCAAAGAAAATTTACCAGGATCTTCTCGTTTTAAGTGGTACAAGCAAAGTTGGGAAGAACGTTTTGCTTATCGCACCAATCGCCCTAACTGGTGGGGTCGTCCCACAAAAAATACTTTGAATTTGGCTACCATTAGCTTGCCCAAGTTGCTGCACGAACGCTTACAAGAAGCAGGTACAGACTTTGCCGTTGTGTACCCCAACTTAGCAACAATGGCCCCAAATATCGGCAACGAAGAAATGCGGCGGGCTGTTTGTCGGGCAGTTAACACCTATCATGCTGATATTTTCCGCCCTTATAGCGATCGCTTAACACCCATTGCGGCAATTCCCTTGCACACTCCCGAAGAAGGGATTGAAGAATTGGAATATGCAGTGAATGTTCTGGGACTCAAAGCAATTCAAATTCCTGGTTACGTCCGTCGTCCAATTCCCGCCTTTGAGAAATATGGCAAAGAAGTGGCTAACGAAGTGGTTTGGATTGATAACTTTGGCTTAGATAGTGAGTATGATTACGATCCATTCTGGGCTAAGTGCGTAGAACTGAAAGTTGTGCCCACAACTCACGCTTCTAGCCAAGGTTGGACAACTCAGCGTTCTGTCACCAACGCCCAGTACAATCACATTAATCACTTTGCCTTTGCAGCAGAAGCATTATGCAAATCGCTGTTCTTTGGTGGAGTTACCCGCCGCTTCCCACAATTAAAGTTTGCCTTCTTAGAAGGTGGTTCAGCTTGGGGTGCTAGTCTATACGCTGATATTATTTGGCATTGGGAAACGCGTAATAAACAACATTTGTTGTCAAATAACAATCCTGCGATTATCGATAAGGAAGCACTTGTAGAGTTGTACACTCGTTACGGTGGCGAACTGGTAGATGGACGCTTAGATAAAATTGGTGACGGTTTAGGATTCCACCATCAATTATTGGCTCCAGAAGATCCAGGGGAACTCGACGAATTTGAACTAGCAGGAATTGAGAAGCCAGAAGATGTGCGTGATCGCTTCTTGAATCATTTCTACTTCGGTACGGAATCAGACGATACCCGTGTCAGTCAAGCCTTTAATCGTGCAGCTAATCCTTTTGGCGATCGCGTTAAAGCCTTCTTGGGTTCCGATTCCGGTCACTGGGATGTGCCAGATATTACTGCCGTTACTGCCAACGCCTACTCAATGGCAGAACGCGAAATCATTACCGAAGAAGACCTCCGCTACTTCCTCTCAATCCATCCCTTGGAGTTGTATACCAGTCTCAATCAAGACTTCTTCAAGGGTACAGGTGTTGAGAAAGCCGCAAACGAATATTTGGCGGCTAAGAAATAACTGTCATTTGTCATTAGTCATTATGCAAAGGACAAAGGACTAATGACAAAGGACAATTGCAACGTTCCATGTTCCATTTCCTCTGTTCACTTGTAGGTGGGCCTTGCCCACCCTACATTTCTCTTAAATAACGAACCGCAGAGGCGCAGAGGACACGGAGAAATGAGAGTTGAAAAAATATCCTAAAACTGATGCAAAAATCCTCTTTATTTCTCGTCCCTCTGCGTTCTCTGCGTCTCTGTGGTTCGTTTATTTGGATAATTTGGTGGTTGGAAATCCCTAAAAGGATGATTTGTTGATTATGGTACTAGATATTACAAAACCAAAGGATTACATTGACTTAGCAACTTCTCTATCCAAGGAACTTGCTCAATCCGCAGTTGAACGAGATGCTAAAGCTGGAGTTCCAGAAGAGGAAATTAATAAACTACGTGAAAGTGGTTTATTACCGCTGATTGTACCTAAGCAATATGGTGGTATTGGTGCAACTTGGATTGATGCCTTAAAAATTGTTAGAAAACTATCAAAAGTAGATGGTTCAATTGGTCAGTTATATGGTAATCATCTCAATTTGACGGCTTTGGGTCACGTTTCCGGCACACCAGCTCAAAAAGAAAAATATTATAGAGAAACTGCTAAAAATAACTTATTTTGGGCAAATGCTATCAATACAAAGGATACTAGGCTGAAAATTAACCCAGAAGGTGAGAATTTTCGGGTTAATGGTGTTAAAAGCTTTGGTACAGGTATTTCCGTTGCAGATTATCGGGTATTCTCCGCTTTAGAAGATGGTGTAGAATTACCCTTCATATTTATAATTCCCAAAGATAGAGAAGGGTTAGTTTCTAATCAAGATTGGGATAATATTGGGCAACGTCGCACTGATAGCAGTAGTTATACATTTAACAATGTCTTAGTAGAAAAAGATGAGATTTTGGGGCCACCAAATCCCCATGATAGTGCCTTCTCAACTTTTCTTGGTATTATTGCCCAGCTAACAAAAACTAACGTTTATCTAGGAATTACTAAAGGAGCCTTCGTTGCTGCTCGTGAATATACTAAAACTACTACTAAACCGTGGATTACATCAGGGGTAGATAGTGCGACTCAAGACCCATATATTCTGCATCATTACGGAGATTTTTGGCTTGAAATTCAAGCTGCGATCGCTCTAGCCGACCAAGCAGCCGAGAAAGTACAAGCAGCCTGGGAAAAGGATGTAGCGCTGACTCATCAAGAAAGGGGAGAAGTAGCGATCGCAGTTTCCGCAGCCAAGGCATTAGCTACCCGTGTAGGTATAGATATAACCAACCGCATCTTTGAAGTTACCGGAACTCGCGCCACTGCAACTAAATATGGATTTGACCGTTACTGGCGGGACTTGCGAACCTTTACCCTGCACGATCCTGTGGATTACAAATTGCGTGCGATCGGCAATTGGGTACTTAACGATCAACTACCCGTAATCACCCAATATTCTTAGAGAAAAGGGTGATAAAGGAGACAAGGGGAATAACCAATGCCCCATGCCCAATGCCCCATCCCAATGTCCCATGCCCAATGCCCAATACCCAACAATCTAAAATTGATATGACTCAACTAAAAACACTTCCTACCTACGACCCAAGTTTATTTGAGGGAGCTGCTGAGGGCTACGCTCAATATAGAACCAAATACCCATCGGTTGTATTCGACAAACTAGCCGAAATATTTAATCTCAATGGTCAAGGACGACTCCTTGATTTAGGTACTGGACCAGGATTAATTTCCATTCCTCTGCGAACCAGATTTGAGGAAGTTGTTGCGATCGATCCCGATCCAGAAATGATTGCAGAAGCTAAACGACAAGCAGCAGCAATCGGAGCAAATAATATTACTTGGTTAGAACAAGGAGCAGAGTTAATCGACTCTAGTTTAGGGAAATTTAAGTTAACCACTATTGGTAGAGCCTTCCACTGGATGGAACGCGAACTAGTGCTTGAACGCCTTTATGAATTGCTAACTGATGATGGAGGACTAGCACTACTTAACACTGGTGATAACCCTTGGGAAAGCAATCTACCTTGGAAACAAGCTGCTGTTGGAGTAGTGAAGAAATGGTTAGGTGAAGAACGCCGGACTGGACAACGAGGACAAGGCACTCGTAAACCACTCGATCCTCCCCATGAAGTCGTAATTGGCAATTCGGCTTTTGCTCGTCAAGAAACCTATGAAGTGCCATTTGAAAAATCTTGGACTGTCGATAGCTATCTAGGCTATTTATACACTACAGCTTTCTCTCTGAAAATTTTCTATGGCGATAACGCTCCAGCATTTGAAAAGGATCTTAGAGAAGCGCTACTAGCAGTTGAGCCGTCTGGACATTTTACAGAAGAACTCAAAGCTACAATTTTAGTTGCTTGGAAGCACTAGCAAAATTGAACACGATTGAAGAAGAATTCAGAAGTCAGAATGGGCTACGCCCCGCTGCGCTAACAGGAGTCAGAATCAAAACGCCACAAATTTAAATCTTCCACTAGCACCCTCATGGAGTGGGCACTACTCACTCCACTTCCTAAATTTTTCCCTCTCAACTCTTAAATTCTCAGTTCCTCGAGTCGTTATAGGGTGGGTAATACCCACTCTCTTTTCTATTTAAAAAAATCCCAAAAATTATTTTTATTTATTAAAAAAATGTTCTCCATGACGCGTAAACATGATAAAAATGGTTTTTATAAAAGTGGTCAGAGTATCTATAACCAAATACATTCATATAAGCCCAATCTCCTTGTAGAGACGCGATAAATCGCGTCTTGGATTTATCGTATTTTGAAAAACCAATTGTCTACTTTTTAAATCTGAATTACCAATAAAATTCAGTCTAAAAAAATCAAAACTAAAAATATCCACTTACCTCAAGAAATTACATTTAATCATGCTCATAAGCTACAGAAAGTCATGGTTGCCTGCGAATATAGGTCGTTATTTTTTGCTGGCGTTTACGACTTTTCTGTTAGTTACAGGCTGTAGCTCTCCAAGCACTCAAAGCAATAGTCCCCAAGTTGAGCCAACTATTGCAAGCTCAAAAAAATTAGAGGTTATCAATATTGGTCATCAAAGCGGTACACCAGGTTTGAACCTACTCAAAGCTCAGGGCTATTTGGAAAAGCGCTTTGCTGCTGATGGCATTGCTATCAAGTGGATAGAATTTCGGGGCGGCCCGCCAATGATGGAAGCAATGGCCGCAAACAGTGTTGATATTGGCAACGTTGGAAATCTACCACCGATTTTTGCTCAAGCTGGTGATAATCCAATTGTTTATGTTGCTGCAACTGGTTCCAACGCAGGCGCTCAAGCAGTTATTGTCCGTAAGGATTCACCAATCAAAACTATTGCGGAACTCAAGGGTAAGAAAGTTGCGATCCAAAAAGGAACAGCTCTGCAATATTTGCTTTTGAAAGCTATAGCAAGTGCCGGATTAACTCTCAATGATATTCAACCTGTTTACCTGACTATTCCAGAAAGTCAGGTTGCTTTTGAAAGTGCCAGGGTTGATGTTTTACCTACTAGCGATCCGTTTTATGCTCGGAAAGAGCGAGCAAATGAAATACGAGTTTTAGCCAAAGGTTCTGATGTCGCTCCTCAAAGAGCCTACTATATCGCTACACGCAATTTTGCTGAAAATCACCCCGACTTAGTGAAGGTAATTTTGGAAGAACAAAGAAAAGTAGAAGAATGGGCTAAAGCTAATCCCAATGAAGTTGCTAATTTATTGGCAGCACAAACTAGACAAGAACCAGGAGTCTGGAAATGGGCTTTAGAAAGGCGACCGATCTTAGGGGTATTTGATATAACTGATGAATTTGTCGCCGAACAACAGCAGGTAGTTGAACTTTTCTACAGTCAAAAGCTGATTCCTAAAACTTTTCAAATCAAAGATGCAGTATGGAAACCTAAAAGTTGATTTATTAAAAGAGAATTCAGAATGGGCTACGCCCCACTGCGCTAACAGAATTCAGGATTAACCAAGCTCTTCTCTCTTCTTATGAGAGTTCTTGTGATTATTTCATTCGGAATTAATCATAATCGTTTCAACCACCGATCGAGGAATAAAAATAACAACCCATGCCAGCTTTAAAAGGAAAGTTTGAATTCAGGAAAAACCAGAGAACAACGCGTCGTTCGTTGTTGTTTGCTTTGGGCTACTGCTTAATGCTATCGACAGTCTTATCGAGTTGTGGTGAAGCCAAAAATAACACTCAGCAGTCATCAGCTTCCCCTGAGTCTGTAGCTGCATCTAGCACTACACAGAAGTCAACTGAGAAGCAAGTAGTACGGATTGTACGTTCAAAACAACTTTCTGCTTTAGCAGTTTTAGAAAAACAGGGTTCCTTAGAAAAGCGATTAGAGCCTCTGGGTTTTAAAGTACAGTGGCCTGAGTTTGCGGCTGGGCCACAACAGCTAGAAGCATTGAATGCCAATGGACTGGATATCGCATCTACAGCCGAATCGCCTCCTGTATTTTCACAAGCAGCCGGAGCGCCTCTTGTTTATCTAGCTACTACACGCCCCAGTGGTAAAGCTATTTCACTTTTAGTTCCTGTCAACTCTCCGATTAAAAGTGTTGCCGATTTGAAAGGTAAAAAAGTAGCTTTCCAGAAAGCTTCTATCGGCCACTACTTATTAGTTAAAGCGTTAGAAGATGCAGGACTAAAACTGAGCGATGTCCAATCAGTTTTTTTAGCGCCGCCAGATGCAAATGCGGCATTTAGTCAGAACAAAGTGGATGCTTGGTATATTTGGGAGCCATTCGCTACCAGAAATGTACAAAATAAAATAGCTCGTGTTTTAGCCGATGGTGGGAAGTTACGGGATACTGGCAATTTTTATTCAACTTCACGCCAATTTTATCAGGCTCATCCTGATGTTATCAAAGTGTTTCTAGAGGAACTTGAAAAGGCAGAAATCTGGACTAAGGATCATCCCAAAGAAGTAGCACAACTACTTGCTCCTGTAACTCAACTAGATCCACCAACTCTAGAAATAATGCATAAAAAATATGACTATGGGTTGCTACCAATCACTGATAAAACTATTACTAAGCAACAGGAAGTTGCAGATAAGTGGTATAGCTTAGGGCTTATCCCCAAGAAGGTGAATGTTAAGGACGGGTTTTTGACACCCGAAGAATACGCCAAAATTACTCCTTCAGAGGTTTTAGCGAATAAGTAGTCATCCCCAAGAAGAAACTAAAACATAGGAGAATATTATGTCTACCTCGACTTTGACCAAAGTTAAAATTAGGTCTATTGATGCTCCTTTGGGAGCCATAGTTACCGATCTGGATGCCAGTCAACCGATCGCACCTGAAGTCATATTACAACTTAAGGAAGCTCTGCGCGATCGCCACATTTTAATCTTCAAAGACCAAAAGCTCTCCGATAAAGAACTTTTGAACTTTTCTCTATACTTTGGCGCACTCTTTGTACCATCTGATGAAACTCCAGTATTGGCTTCTAAACCAGGAGAAACTCCGGTAGTGATTCCAATTTCCAATGTCGATGGTGGCTATACTGGTACTGGAGAATTAACTTTCCATTCCGATCACAAATGGACTCCTACTCCATCTAGTGGTTCGCTTCTTTATGCGTTGGAAATACCAACTCATGGTGGAGATACTTATTGGCTAAATACCAATTTAGCCTATGAGGCATTAGATGAAGCCACCAAAGAACGGATTGCAGATTTGTAGTTAATTACCTATAATCCATTTTTGCAAGATCGGAATGCACCCCGCTCTTTGTATCGTTTAGACAAAACTATTCCTTTAATCAGTCCGATCTTTCCCCATCCTTTAGTTAGGACACATCCAGAAAGTGGTAAAAAGCATCTTTACTTAGATGCTGCGACAGAAGTGGAAATTGTCGGGTTAGAGCCGGAAGAAGGATCTAAACTGATTGAACAGTTGAGACAACATCTAACTCAACCCAAGTTTTACTACGAACACAAATGGTCAGTTGGTGATATTGTCTACTGGGATAATCAAGCTACCTTGCATTACCGTCAAGCATTTGATCCAAATGAGCGACGAGTATTAAAGCGGGTTAGCCTTGCAGGTAGTCGTCCATTTTAGGATTTATAGCTCAGAAGATTAAGCTAATGGGCATTTGATTCTATATATTCTTAAGGCAGTCAAGAGTCAAGAGTTATTCTAGATTCTTGACTGATTAAACTTGTCTAAATATCATAGTATATGCTGATAAACAGAAATCATAAAAATCTTTCTTTTTTATTTTAAAACAAGTGTTTATGAATACTTTATTTTAAAACTAAGTTTGATAATATCTAAACTGAAATTGAGAGTTAATAGCACTCATTAAAAGCGCTACAACGAAAATTATTAAATTTAAATAGAAAAAATATTATGGCACTTTTCAAATTTTTGCAAAGTCTCATTTTGTCTATCAATAAGCCGCAACAATCAAAAACAAGCAAGACAAAGATAGTATATAAGCATAGCCTAAATACTAAACCTATAAAAGCAAAATATAAAATTGAGAATAAACATATATCTAAGACGTTCTCTTCGAGACGCTGCGCGTAGCTTGCTTCTCTGTAAGAGTATGCTGATGTTTTTATATCAGTAGTTAATTAAAAATTGAGGTGCAAAAATGTTTAATAATTTTGTGAAACCTAAGACAACAATAATCAGTAAGATAGCCTTATTTGTAATACCTGGTTTTGTAGCTTTATCTACTACTTTAATCAGTTGTACGTCAACTGTATCTAACACAAATACAGGAACTGAACCGAAAGCAGAACCAGCAGGGGCTAAGACTATAACTTTTAAAACAAAATTACTGCGAATAGGATATCAAAGCTCTGGTGATTTAGTTAGAGTCAGAGGAGTTTTAGAAAAACGTTTGGAGCCTTTGGGCTTGAAAGTAGAGTGGTCACAATTTGCTCAAGGGCCACAACTTATGGAGGCGATGAATGTGGGCAAAATTGACATTGGCTCAGTTGGAGAAACGCCTCCGATCTTTGCCCAAGCTGCGGGTGCAAAAATCATCTACTTAGCTGGGAGAAGACTTGGCCCTAATTCTGGTAAAGGTAGTGCGATCGCAGTTCCGAAAGGTTCTCCAATTAAGACTTTAGCTGATATCAAAGGTCAAAAAGTAGTCTTTCAAAAAGGTTCTGCTTCTCACTATTTTATCATCCAAGCCTTAAAAGAAGTAGGTTTAAAATATAGTGATATTCAAGTTTTGAGTATGCCCAATGTCGAAGCCCGTGGTGCATTTATTCAGGGCACTATTCCAGTTTGGGTAACTGGCGATCCTCATTTAGCTTTGGTAGAAAAACTCCACGGTGCGCGTGTGCTGAGAGATGCAACCAATATAGGTACTCCCGGCGGATACTATGTAGGAACACGAGAATTTGCTAAGGAAAATCCCGAATTAGTTCGCATCATTTTAGAAGAAATTGATAAAAATGGTCAATGGGCAGAAGCGAATCGTAAAGAAGTCGCCAAACTCATAGCACCTGTACTCAAAATTGATTTACCCATTCAGGAAGTAATTTCTAGCCGTGCTACTTATCGCTTAAGAGGAATTACCCCAGAACTAATGCAAGCCCAGCAAAGCGTTGCTGATTTGTTCTATAACGAAAAAATCTTACCCAAAAAGATTGATGTTAAAGAAGCATTGCTCACGCCTCAAGAATATGCAGCTATTACTCCACCGACACTGATAAGTGAAAAGTAGAGAATAATCAAACATGAAGTTTGTTTTTTTAAACAAACTAGAATACCAATTTACTAAATGCACTAGGAGATTTGTTGAATTAGCATAATCTCAATTTTTCACCATAATTTGGTGTTCTAGGAGGTTTAAATCATAGCTTCCTATAATCTTACTTGCTTTTGAAAGTAAGACTGACAACCTAAAAGCTAAAACTTCCGAGGAAAATCATAACTGATGAACAAGTCATTTCAACCACAACGCCGTACAGCCTTAAAGCGTATTTTCCAATATTCAGCATTGGGACTGTTTACTTTATTATCTCCCTTTGCAGGTAGCCTTGTGCAAACCACCCAAGCGCTGCCAAATGCTAAAGTAATTAACTTAGCTTATCAAAGTTCTGGCGATCTTGTAAAATCCAAAAAAGTTGTTGAGCCGCGTTTCAAAGCATTGGGTGTAACCGTGAATTGGGTTGGGCCATTTGCAGCAGGGCCGCAATTGATAGATGCGCTGAATAAAGGCCAGGTGGATATCGGTAATGTCGGAGAGACACCTCCAATATTTGACCAAGCTGCACGCCCAGGTATCATTCCTGAAGTTGTCTATCTGACTGGACGCACGCCCAGCGATGGTAGCAACCAAGGTATTGTAGTGAAAGCTAATTCTCCCATTAAGAAAGTAGCGGATCTTAAAGGCAAGAAAATTGCTTTTCAAGTAGGTTCTAATGCACAGTATTTACTAGCGAAAGCTTTGAAAGAGGTAGGGTTAAAAGTTAGCGATATTCAAGTCGTTGCTTTGACTCCACCTCAAGCCCGTGACGCCTTTATTCAAAACAAAGCTGACGCCTGGGTGGGTAGCGATCCCCTTTTAGCTGCTGTGGAAAAAGATATCCCGATTCGGATTCTGAGAAATGCAGCAAGAATTAACACTCTTGGTGGATTTTATATTGGCAGGCGGGGATTTATCACCCAAAATCCGCAATTGGTGCGAGTGTTTTTAGAGGAAGCACAGAAGGTAGGTGAGCAGGCTGAAAAAAACCCAAGCGATTATGCCAAAATTTTAGTTGATGAACAGAAATTAGATCCATCAGTTGCACAAAAGGTGGCAAGCCGTCGTACTTATAAATTGAGAAGACTGACACCTGCTATCATTGCCGAACAGCAGAGCGTTGCTGATTTTTATTTTCAAGAAAGAATCATCCCGGTTAAGATTGATGTCAAACAAGCAATTCTTGCTCCTCTAGTATATAAGGCTATCCTTCCTGACAATATCAAGTAACGGTAAGCAGGTAGAGGCAGATTTATTCAGCTTTTAACTTGGCTGGCTCTATTGGTTTGGCAAGATGCTTGTGAAATCATGCTGAAAATATTTTTTTCCGTTAATTTCTCCAGCATTTGGATGAAAGTAACTAATACACTGTAGCAGAAGTTTGCCTAACTTTAACAAGGGGCTTAACAAGTTGCTCAACCAACTTGTTAAGCCTATTGTCTGGTTAATTGAGATGGATGGTAGGTGGATTAGCAAAAACAGAGGAAGGAACAAGCGATCGCAAATATTTTTACAGATATGATTTAGAACTGAAGGTAGAGGCAGGTTTATTCAGCGATTAAGTTGGCGATCGCATCTATTAATTCGCTTGGCTCTACTGGTTTAGCAATATGCTTGTTAAATCCGGCTCTTAGTACCTGTTGAGCGTTCATTTCTCCAGCATAGGCGGTAAGTGCGATCGCGCGAATTTGACCTCCCTGCTCTGCTGGCAGTGTTCTCAACTGTCGCATAAACATACATCCATCCACTTCTGGCATTCCAATATCACTTAAAAGTATATCTGGCAAGGATTGGGCTAAAGTAGCTAAGGCTTCATTGGCTGATGTTACTGCTGTCACATTTGCCCCATACTGCTCTAGTAAGAAGACAATAAATTCTCGCGTATCTGTATCATCATCCACTACTAAAATTTTCACACCATTCAAATTTGAAGATGGCTCAGAATTGCTACTATCTTGTTTAATCTCTAATTGATTTGGGATTAACGGTAATCTTACAGTAAAAGTTGCCCCCCGATCTTCGCCCTCACTTTCTACCTGGACTGTGCCGCCATGCAGTTCGACTAAGTGACGAACGATCGCTAATCCTAACCCCAATCCACCAAATTTTCTGGTGGTGCTGCTATTCTCTTGGCGAAAATATTCAAACACATAAGGCAGAAAATTAGGGTCGATGCCTTTCCCTGTGTCGCTGACTTGAATCAGTGCTGAGTTATGAGTGCTGGGTGCTGAGTTAACATTAGAACATGATGATAGTCGAATATCAACCCGTCCGCCTTCTGGTGTAAATTTAACCGCATTTGAGAGCAAGTTCCAAACGATTTGCTGCAATCGGTTGGAGTCTCCCAAAACTTGTCCCAAATTTGGTTCCAGGCTGATGTGCATCTCTATTGATTTAGCTTCTGCTGATAGCCGCACTGTCTCCATTGCTGCCGAAATCACAGATGTCAGATCAACTGGGTAGATATTCAAGCTGATTTTACCTTGTAAAATCCGGGAGATATCCAGTAAATCTTCAATTAGTTGAGCCTGTAACTTCGCATTTCGCTCAATAGTCTTCAGCGCTTGAGGAATCGTCTTTTCATCAAGTTTTTTGGTTTGGAGTAACTTAGACCAACCTAAAATTGGGTTGAGTGGCGAGCGCAATTCATGAGAAAGTACTGCCAGAAACTCGTCTTTAATCCGGTTGGCGTTTTCTGCTGCTTTCCGGGCGGTTTGCTCTGCCTCGTATAAACGGGCACGTTCCATCGCTTGAGCGCACTGCTGTGCTAGTGCCAGCATAAAGGCTCGATCGTCTTGATTAAACTGCTGAATTTCGGTAAAAGCTAGAGACATTCCACCTATAGCTCGTCCCTCGATGATCAATGGAATCGAAATCCAAGCGCCATAGTTGGACTGAGCGTATTCTTTGGCAAGATTTGCGTAACCAGCAATCCTCGCTGTTGTCGGCTCTTGCCAAATAGGCTGCTTAGTTCTTACTGCTTCTGCCAGTGGTGCAGAAGCATTAATCGAGAATCGACGCCAGGAATCTACTATTTCTTTTTGCCCGCCAACAGTTTGGACAATTTCTAATTCAGTGCCGCTTTGAGTCAGTAGGGCGACAAAAACAGAACTAGCTCCCAATGCTGCCATACCTTGCTCTACAATTACTTCAGCAACTTGTGTCGGAGTTAGAGATTCAGAAAGTGCAGCGGTAATCGCTTGCAGACGGGTAGTGCGAGATGCTGCGTGTAAAGCGGCCTGTTGAGATTGCTGTGCTTCTCTGTAGAGTCGGGCATTATCAACGGCTACGGCAGCACGACAAGCCAACTCCTCAGCTAACATCAGGCTTTTGGTGTTGTAGCGACGACCTGAACAAGAGACTAAAGTCATCGCTCCCAACACCCGTCCCCGAACTATCAGCGGTACACTCATGCCAGATGTCGGATTTAGTTCTTGCAGGATTTTGAAGTGACTGGCGTTGTGGGTTAACCCTTGCATCTGTTCATCAGAAACAAAATGAGTAATTTGTGATTTGCCCGTCCGTATTACCTTCGCAACACCTGCTGTTTGTGCCAAATCAGGCGGATAATTTTGTAACTGTTCTACCAATTCTTGTTTCGCTGGATTGGCATGGGCTGCTGCAAGCCGACGAACTAATTGATTCTCACTAATAATATCAACTAAGCACCAATCAGCTATTTCCGGCACTGCTAAACGCGTCAAACCTGCTAGAGTTGTCTCGTAGTCTAATGATGCAGCCAAAATCCCACTAGCCTCAGCTAAGAAACGCTGCTCCTCTTCTACCTGTTTGCGCTTAGTAATATCTCGCGAAGACGCTTGCATTTCTAAAATTTCTTGAGTTTGGCGATCGCGGATCGCTCGAATAGTTGTTTCCAACCAGATATAATGTCCCTCTTGGTGACGGGCACGGTGAGTAATGGTATAAATATCTGGTAAATCGGCATTGACTGGGTAATTATTGGCAATCTCTGCCAAATCGTCTGGGTGAACTAACTCCTGGCTGTGATGACCAACTAGTTCCTCTGGTTGATATCCCAGCACTGTGTAGCAAGCTGGTGAAACGTACAGAATAATTCCATCTACTCTAAGGCGGGAAATAATATCAGTTGAATTTTCAGCCAGCAGCCGAAAACACGCCTCACTGTCGCGCAATTTGGCTTCAGCTTGTTTGCGATCGGTAATATCGACGCACATTCCCACCCATTCGCGGATTTCGCCTATTTCATCGAGTATCGGCACACCGCGTATATTCATATAACGGTATTCGCCGTCATGCCGTAGAACACGATACTCAGCAACTGCAACACTGCGTGTAGGAAACGCCTGTTGCCAAATTTCCACCATCGATGAACGATCTTCTGGGTGCAGTGCCTCAATCCAACCCCATCCTTTATATTGTTCGAGACTTTGCCCTGTGAAGGCCTCCCAAGTTGGAATATCATCAACAACATTGCCCCAAGGTGCTGCCCTCCAGACAATGGATGCGCTGGCCTCTGCCAGTGAACGGTAGCGTGCTTCACTATCGCGCAGCGCAACTTGCTGTTCGCTCAAATATTGCTGCAAATCAGTAACCTCTTGAGCTTTCAGGTTCTCACTCATTTTAAAAGTATTTGGCTAAAAGCGACTCACCGGGTTCTCCCATCTGCTGTAATAGTTCTGCAATTTGTTTCATCGCCAGTGGCGAAGGTTGTGTATGTCGATTTTCCCATCGATTTATGGTGTGGAAGCAAACCCCTAATATCATAGCCAGTTTTACCTGTGTCAATTTAAGACGTTGCCGAGTTTCACGAACCAACTGTGCAATTCTTGGCTGTTCGATTGCTGGCATAAGCTAAATATATTTTGATTTTTCTCATGCAATATAGCAGATGCTATAGCTCTAGCTGCACCCATCTAAGGTTATAAGAAGAGGCAGGGGAGCAATGGGAAGAAGATCGCCTATAAGGGGCGGGGCTTATACCGAAAATCATTTTTCTCCTCTGCCCCTCTGCATTCTTGTAAGTTGGTGATTATGTATTACATCAACTATTATGCAAGCTATTTAAGCTAGTAATAGAATTGTTTCAATTCAGGGGATAAAGATATGAAGGTTTGGCTTGCCTGTTTTTTGGTGCTGTTTGCCTTAGCGGAACTGTTTGACTGGTTGCAAGAATTTAATCTGCCATTACCTATCTATATTTTGGGTGGCGCTTTTTTAGCTGTTGCTTCTAACTATGATAAAATTGTTGGTTCCTATTTTGATGATTCAAGCATTGAAGCATCACTTGAACAACCTCAGTTAGATTCACTAACTCCATCTACTAATCCGATTTCTTTCCCAATTACCAGTTCTGTTGAAGATATTCAAACATCTCAAACAGATGATTAGTGCTTGTCTGATTCTATGGTTGACGCTGGACGTAAGCTTGCTTTAAAAGTAGGAATACGTCAAAGTCTCTAAATAGCAAGTAAATTGCTACATTAATAGGAGCTTCAGGTTAACTAGCTTTTAACCTAGATTCCGAAAATTGACTTCTGCGCCTGCAACATCTACCCAATTCAGGCTACCGCCTCAATGTCGTGTTTAGTGGACTATTAGAAAAACTGCGTGTACCTTTTGTCAAAGTTCAGGATTCCCGTGTAACTTCTAAGAGCAAAAGCTGGCTGCAAATTATTTTTGTTACCAGTGTTGGAGTTACCGCTTTTATCTGGGGAGTTCGGGAACTCCAATGGTTAGAGCCTTGGGAGTTAAGAGTTTATGACCAGATGTTGCGATCGCGGCAAGCAGAAGCACCCGATCGGCGGATTTTGCTAGTTAAAATTACTGATAAAGATATCAAACGCGAGAAATGGCCTCTATCAGATCGGACAATCAACCAGCTATTAAAGAAAATAGAGTCTTATCAACCGCGAATTGTTGGTTTATATCTTTTCCGACCAGAAGACAATAATTTGGCGGCTAATCTCCAAAATCAAGATAACATTGTCACTACCTGTTTGTTCAGTAGCTTGGGTAGAGATGAAATTCCCCCGCCGCCGAATGCCCCTATAGATAATGTTGGCTTTAGCGATGTGGTTGCTGATAATGAAAACGACCAAATTCTCCGCCGCACTTTATTATTTGCTAACTCTACAGACAAGAAATGTACAACATCATTTGCATTTGGTGCATTAATTGCAATTAATTATCTAGACAAACAAGGCATTAAATACGATTTCACTAACAAAGGAGATTTTCTGTTAGGTAAAACCCTGTTTGCGCCTTTACAACCTAATTCTGCTGGGTACCAACATTTGGATGCACAGGGCTATCAAATATTATTAAATTACCGTCACCCCAATAGCCTCGCCAACCAAGTAAGCCTCACAGATGTTCTTAGTGGGCAAGTCAACCCCAGTTTATTCAAAGACCGTCTGGTAATTATTGGCACTACAGCGGCTAATATCCCTCCAGGTGGCTTTTATACGCCCTACAGCGCTTTGCCAGATCAACCAGCCAGAATGCCTGCTCTATTTATTCATGCACAGATAGCAAGTCAACTCATTAGTACAGTGTTGGATGGGCGACCCTTGATTTGGTATTGGCCAAACTGGGCGGAACTTATTTGGATATGGGGCTGGTCGCTATTAGGTGGTGTTTTAGTATGGCGGTGGCAAAATCCACTGCTTTTGCTAGTGGTGGGAGCGATAACTCTATTTGGCTTAGTAGTAATCTGCATTGCTTTGTTTTTGCAAGCTGGATGGGTGCCGTTAATCCCTTCTGCTCTTGCTTTGGTAATTAGTAGTATCTGTGTAATTGCTTATACTAGCTACCAAAATCAACAGCAAACTCAAGTGATTGTTCTGCAAGTTGAAAAACAACAAGAAGCGATCGCCCAATTAAATGTACTCTTAGAAGATAAAACAGCAATTCCCGACTCGTCTGTTGACTTTCCTCCCCCAATTGATTCACCAGAAATAAAATCAGGTGATTTGCTTTTGAGTGGACGCTACAAAATCTCTAAAACTCTTGGTGCAGGTGGATTTGGTCGGACTTATTTAGCACAGGATACTCAACGACCCGGTAATCCTACTTGTGTAGTTAAAAAGTTAATGCCAGCCCGTCAAGATACACGATTTTTGCAAGTCGCTCGTAGGTTGTTTCATAGTGAAGCTGAAATTTTAGAAATTTTGGGTAAACATCATCAGATTCCTGAACTACTTGCTTATTTTGAAGATAACCAAGAATTTTATTTAATTCAACAATATATTGAGGGACATACCCTAAGCGAAGAATTACCACCTGTACAAAATGTGCAAAACGAATTATTTGTGATGGAAATGCTCAAACAAGTTTTAGAAGTCCTAGAATTTGTTCATCAACATCGAGTGATTCATCGCGATCTCAAACCGACTAATATTATTAGATGCGCTCAAAATAGTCGCTTGGTATTGATTGACTTTGGTGCTGTCAAATTGATGCAACCGCCGAGTAGTGAGCAAACAGAATTAGCCACAGTAGCCATCGGAACGCGAGGTTATGCACCTCCAGAACAATTTGCCGGTCATCCCCGTTTATGCAGTGACATTTATGCTTTAGGAATGATTGCTATTCAAGCCATAACTGGGATACCACCGCAAGAACTCTACCCACATCCAGAAACAGGGAATGTGATGTGGCGGCAAACTGTGCAAGTGAGTGAAGAATTAGGGGCAATTTTAGATAAGATGGTTTGCTATCATTTTAGCGATCGCTATCAATCAGCCACCGCAGTTTTACAAGATTTGAAACGTTTTTCAACTAAATGAACTGGTAACTGGGGATTAGGCACTAGGACACATACAGTAGATTTCAAGTTGGTGAGGTACACACTCCTGAATTCTCAATTCTGAATTCTGCTGTATTAATTTACTTCTAGCGCTCCTAAAGTTTTTAAAGTTACTACCTCTGCTTCAGTCAACCCTGTCACCCTAGTAATAATCATGCCTTCATAAGTGCGGCTGGTTTCAACGTTTGTTGAGAATCTGGACTCACCGCAACTGCCCAAACACTGTTTGAGTATGCCTTGTTCCCGCGCCCTCTTATCTCCTTATCCCATTCCCCATGCCTAAAAACTTCATCCTCTTGTGGATGGGGTTTTTCATTTTGGAGCTTTCTAACTAGTCTGCCAAGTTTATCCTCAAGCTGATCGGCAGAGCCAAGGGTTATTCGTAGTTGATTTAAAATAGGTCTTACAATCAGATGAATTTGACTATCGTGGATGTAGTCTTTTGCTTGGGCTTGCATCGAAGCATAAGTCAGGAGATATTGCGGTGATTCTGTTACGATTTCCTCGCAGACTTGCTCAATCAAGCACTTTGTCATATATTCCATCACCACAGGTTGCTGTGTGAACCCTCCAGTATTGCTTTCTATCAAGCTACGCCAGCGTAAAGATTCGAGGACTGAGATTAACTTAGGCTTAGGCAATATTGGTGTAAAAGCTGTTTGCAATTCTGTCGAGGAAAGCTTGCCCCGATTAATTGCCAGCCAGTACATCACTTGCTGCTCAGACGTGGAGAGTCTTTTGAATTGTTGTTCTAGAAGATTGCCAATGCCTTGAAATACGGTTGTGCCTTCAGCAAAGAAGCAGGCGATGTTACCTTCATGTAAGTCCCGAATGGAAGTGGCGGCAATTTTCAAAGCTAGGGGATTACCACCGTAACATTCAACCAGTTTGCGGGTTTCGTCCTCGGAGCCTGATAGCCCTTTGAGTTTCAGAATTGTTTGCCCGGCTGCGACTTCTAATCCTGATAAAGCAAGGGTACGGACTGGCAAACCATCACCTTCCAAGGCAGCGACTTCAGTAGGTTTTTCCCGGCTGGTGAGCAGGACAGAGCTTTGATGCCCAGTTTCTCCTAATCGCCACAGAAGTTCACCGTAGGGTTCGTAGCCCTCACGATAACAGCCTGTCCCTTTACCTTGCTCCAATAATGTGTCGAAATTATCCAGAATCAGCAAGCATCGATATTTGCGGAAATACTCGATTAAACAAGTAATTTGCTCATAGGGGGAAGCAGGCAATGTGGTAACTTGTTGATGAGAAAGGATTTTGATGCACTCCGTCACCTTGTCGTAAAAAAAAGGTGCGTGTCGGAGCGATCGCCAAATCACATATTCAAATTCTCCCTGCAATTGTTCTGCTAATTTCACCGAGAGCGCGGTTTTGCCCATGCCACCCATACCTAATAGTGTGACTACACGAGCGCGATCTCTCACAATCCATTGGCTGAGGGTTTCTAATTCTGTAGTACGTCCATAGAACTGGGAAACGTCGATTGCTTCCCCCCAATTTGTATAGTTGGTAAAGGGTTGAAAGTGTTGTCGCTGTGCGGTTCGCTTCAGCACTCCTTGCAGGTTATTTTTGGTAACTTTTTCGCCCAAAGCTTGAGAGAGCGATCGCCATAATTCCGAGCCAACGTCTTTGATGTGACCGGGGTCATAAGTGACTGCTCGCGCCATTTCGAGATAAGTTTTCCCTTCCCAAGCGTAGCGAAATACAATCTCTTGCGCTCTCGTTAAGCGTCCTCGTTCCAATAATTGCTCAACTATTGCGATCGCTTCTTCAACCGTCATGTCTTTCAGTAGTAATACAGGCTCACTACAATATTCACACTATAAACTTGATTTTTTGTAAAAAGTTTACGTAAATCTACGAAAAAGAACCCGACCTTTTCCCGATCTTTTCCCGACCTTTTCCGACCGACAAACTTGATACTAGCCCTTTAATATCTATGTAAGATCAAAGCGATCGAGAATGTAACCAAATTATTGAGGGCAAAGACATGGCTTTTTATTTCGGCACAAGTGGAAATGATTATCAAAACTACACTGGTTCAGAAAGTTATTTTGCCTATGCTTATGAGGGAAATGATACCATCTATGGCAATACTAACAATGATTACCTCTATGGCTATAGTGGCAATGACTACCTATATGGTTACACAGGTAACGACGTTTTATACGGAGACTCGGGTAGTGACAATTTATATGGCGGATCTGGTAGCGATACTTTATACGGTTCTAGCTCAACTGCCTACAACAGTTATGAATATGATGTCTTAAGTGGTGGCGATGGCTACGATAGGTTTGTTTTAGGTACATCCTATGGTGGAAACTATTATCAGGGAAGTGGCTACGCTACGATACAAGACTACAATCCTGCAAATGACTATATCCAACTAAAAGGAAGTGCAAGTTCTTTTTATCTTGGTACTGGAGATTATGAGGGAACTAGTGACCTTGATACACTTATATATCAGAATAATGGTGACTTGTTAGCAGTAGTTCAAGATCAGACTGGTATACAGTTAACCAGCTATTATTTTAGCTTTGTCTAGTCCTACTACAGTTGGGAAATAACTCTACAGTTACAAATCTTTGATGACTTTAGAGCAACGCAATTTTAGCTCGCTCTTCAGCTTTATTTATCTGAATTTACACTCTTGTATTTACAACCAAGGAAGTTAAAAATCCACTTGCCAGGGGAGCATTCCAATTGTGGAAAAAAGTTTGATCACCCTCATTCTCTAATCCAGTCTCCTAAGAGGGTGTTTGAAAAGTATCATTGCTCACATCTGAGCCTCAAAAACCTAACCTCCCTAGCCCCCATTCCCTACAAGTGAATGGGGGTTTCAAATTCAAAGCCTTTTGACATTTAAAAATTTGCCTACGGGGAAGCAAGCACACATTTTTCTGGTTTTCAGTATAAAAAATCGCCCCCTGAATTCAGGAGGCGGATCACCAAGGTGGTGTAGAGACGCGAACTTCGCGTCTCTTGTTTTAACTAGCAACGTATTCTTTGACATTGGCACGACGGCGACGCAGATGAGCCAAGGCTTGATGCTCTAACTGACGAACACGTTCGCGGCTGAGATTCAATCTCTCACCGACTTTCGCCAATGACATTTCATTACCATCTTCTAAACCAAAGCGCAGGGCTACAACTTCTCGCTGTTGCGGCGTTAGTTCTGCTAGCAGATTGTTCAAGTCTTGGCGTAAGAATTCCTGGTTGGTGTAATACTCTGGTGATGGGCCATCATCTTCGAGCATTTCTTGCAACTCAGTATCCTGGTTTTCACCAACTCGCACATCCAAAGAAACTGGTTGACGAGCCATATTCAGGTATTCGCGAATCTGAGCAGGTTCTAGTTCTAGTGCTTTGGCAATTTCGGCTGGAGTCGGCGATCGCCCCAAGGTTTGAGCCAACTCGCGCTGCACTTTTTTGATTTTGTTCAGTTTCTCGGTAATGTGGATCGGTAAGCGGATGGTACGACCTTGTTGAGCGATCGCACGAGTAATTGCTTGGCGAATCCACCAGTAAGCGTAAGTTGAGAACTTATAACCCCTCATCGGGTCAAATTTCTCCACACCCCGCTCTAATCCCAGTGTTCCTTCCTGGATTAAATCCAGAAACTCCATATTCCGCTTTTGATACTTTTTAGCAATAGCAACAACCAAGCGCAAATTCGCTTCGATCATTTTTTGCTTTGCCCGCTTACCTTGCGCCACTGTTTGTTGCACATCGGTTTCCGATTGTTGAACGTGAGCGGCCCACTCTGAAATATCTGGTTCGCGTTGCAACTTCTTCGCCAAAGCTTCCTTGGCGTCGATGAGTGTCATCATTTGTTGCACTTGCTTTCCAAAGACAATTTCTTGTTCGCGGGTTAGCAGTGGTACACGACCAATTTCTCGCAGATAGGTTCGCACCATATCAGCCGTGAATTTGGTGTTGAGGTTTTCGGTTTGGGTATTGACAGTAGGCATTGGTGCGATGTCCTCTACTTCGTAAAGATAATGTATGTTTTATTACTAAAATGGATGGGAAAAAGTAGTACATCTATCACGAAATGTAGGGAGCTACCAAAAGAAATTAATTGATACAGCCGTTGTCAAGACGGTCAGCCCCCAATGATAGGTTCCCCTACCTTCCCTAAATTTTCAATCTTTTATAAGCACGCTGGTTATTTTTGAGAATTATTCTCTTGGACAGTTACTAACACCGAGCGGTAAATCCGAAGTCGGTATGAGTTCTACTTAACTTATGATACGATAAATCAGGCAAATAGTAAACTATCTTAAGATAAAACCTATCATTATAATTCAAAAGCAGTCGTTATAGAAAAAAAAATTTAAATTTCCTTGAAATTACTGACTACATCTATAGTGACGCCAAAAACCCCTCTTCTGTTGCCAAAAACTAGCCGGATAACCGAACTTAATTTGCTGTGACAATGGAGGGATGTCAGCCCCTTCTCTGCGAGACGCTACGCGAACGGGGAATTCAAAATTCAAAATTCAAAATTAATAATCCCCATAAATAAATTTAGAGGCTTGTATCATAAGTGTTCTTCGGTCACGAATTAGTCATTAGTCACTTGTACTGAGCGTAGTCATTGGCAGAGCCTCTCCAAGAGTTGTATTGGTCATTTGCAAAGGACATAGACGCACCAGCGGCTTCCCGCAGGGTAGGACAAATGACAAATGACAAATCTAAAATCCAAGGTCAGCTTTGGCTAGTTCAGCAGCGGCGAATACTTCTGCGTCAGGTTTTTCTTCCCAGGCTGGCTCACCAATTTCTGCATAAAAAGTTGCGTCGTAAGGTCGGGTACGTACTACTACTGGCATAGGCACAGCATGACCCAATATTAAAGCTTGTTGTTTCGAGTCTAGCTTTGCCAATACCGATCGCAGTCCGCTACCACCAGATACACCTGTAAAAATCGCGTCAATGTCTTTTTCATCATTCAGCAAAGCAGTAATACGAGTCCCAATTTGCGACATAACTTCATTATCTATCCCTGACGGGCGTTGATCAACTACCAAAAGTGTGACAAAATACTTTCGCAGTTCGCGGGCAATAGTCCCAAAGATAGTACTTTGGACGATAGCTGGGTCAAGGAAACGGTGCGCCTCTTCAATGGTAATCATCAATGGCGTTGGGCGATCGCAAGGATTTTTGCTTTGCAGAAATTTGTCTGCTTTTTTGACGTAATGCTCATGAATACGTCGGGTGATCATATTCGTCACCAGCATATAAGAGAGCATATTAGACTGGGAGCCAAATTCTATCACAACATTCTTCCCAGATTCCAGGCATTGCACAATTTTACTAATATAATTCTGGGGGCAAACTGCTCGCATATACTTCAAGCTATCCATCCGCAAGAGTTTGCGCTGCAATGCCATAATCGAGCCTTTGTGTCCGCGCTTCTCGTCGCAGAACATCTCGATTTCTTCGTTAGTCATATTCAACAACTGGACAATCCAAGACTTGCCAAATTCGCTGTACAGAATATTGGCGTTATCTAAGGCTGCGTCAGAGAGTCCTAAATCTCGGCTACATAACTTAATATCTTCAACTTCTATTTGCTCATAGCTCAAATAAAGTTCTTGAGCATCACGCACACCACGGCGCTTTGTCGATTCTGGGTCGAGGGTGTAAACTTCCACTTTACTAGGAAAAAGTTGCTTTAAACCTTTAACCGTATTGACATTCTTACCTTCTGCAACGGCTTCCCACCCATACTCGGAGTGCATATCAAAAATCAAGTTAACTGCCGCATTTTTACGGATAACGCCAGCTAAAAGTAACCGTGTGAGAAAGGATTTCCCAGTACCAGATTTCCCAAAAACCCCATTACTCCGTTCCACAAAGCGATTTAAATCGATGCAAACGGGTACATCCATATCCAAAGGTTTCCCGATGGAAAAGTTACGCCTTTGGGGGTCATCTTCCCAACCAAATACCCGGCGAAAATCGTCAACACTTGCTTCGTAAACTTGACTAAAGTGACTAGGAATAGTTTTAACAGGCAACAATTCCATTGTCGTGCTGGTTTGTGGCACAAATGAAGCCAAACCCGTCACCGATGGGAGGAAAGGATTTGCCGATTTACCATTTGTTGGGGAGAAAGATTCTTCAGTTTCGGGAGTGAACATCAACATCGGCGCGAGGTTGATAGTACCGTAAGTACCACTTCCGGCTAAAACGTCTCGTAAAAAAGTGTCTTCCCAACTGGGGGGATTAGCAATAATTCGGGCATTAGCAGCTCCTAATGCTACATCTGTCAGCATACAAAAAAAACGCGATCGCATCCCTTGCACAACAAGAAACTTACCCACCCGCATATCTTCTACAGAAATGTCAGGATGCAATCGGACTTCTAAACCTTCAGTTAGAGAACCTTGAATGACCGAACCTAATGGCTGTGCCGAATTCATCTGATTAGTCATTTGTCATTTGTCATGTGTCATTGGTCATTGGTCATTGGTCATTTGTCATTTGTTTTTCTTCTCCATCCCCTATGCCCTATGCCCTATGCCCAATTCCCCATGTCCAATTATCTAATCAATCTGAATCGAAGTTGGCGCACTTCCCGTTGATGGAGTGGTACTAATTAAAGGTTTGCGGAATTGGGCGTAAAGGCGATCGCGCCAGGTGAAGAATGGTTCATAATCTATATTCTCGGCAAAGATTGGCAATCCTTTGCCTCTGATAGAAGCTGGTAAATCTAGATAGGGCCCAGAGGGGAACTTGAGTAATATCGATAATCCAGCCACCGCTAAGTCAGCTAAAGTCGGCTCATCTCCTGTTAAATAGGGACTATCTGCCAATAATAACGTTAAGGCTTCCAAGTCTTGTTTTAAAGATGCGATCGCTGACTGTATCACATCTGGGCTGTAACCTACCCCAAAACCCAATACCGTCAGTAAGTCAGTAGGTACTCCTTGCACCAGACTTTTAAATATATCTGGTGTTGAGGTGGGTAATAAAGACTTACGGAAATTTTGATCTTGACTTACGGCTGCAAATAGTGCTTTGCGACCTTTGATGCCTATGGACTCATCCGCCCATTCTTCTATTAATAAAGTTAAACCCCGTTGTTTAGAATCTTGCGGTATTATGGGGCGATCGGGATACTCTAAGTCTAAATACTTAGCTATTTCCGTAGAATCCGCAATATATTTATTACGATCCTTTAATACAGGCACTTGTCTTTGACCAGTCAGCCGGAACAGTTCTACCTGTCCTATCCCAGGCGTAACCTCTATTTTGCGGTAATCTAGTCCTTTAAAATCTAGAATTAGGCGCACTTTCTCTGAGTATTGAGAGAGTTCCCATTGGTATAATTCCAGCATGTGTTCTATCTCTTGTAACTGGTCAACTTATTAACTTTACAATTGTATCTTTAGTTTAAGTAATTTTTATTGGTATTAGTTGGTTTGCTGTCTATTTAATTGACATTAGGGTTTAATCGATGCCTGATTTTTGGCAAAATTATCTATTAAAAAAATATTGTTTTCTGATTGATGACAATCTCAAATAATTAAGTAATTTAATTCAGGATATAAATAAACTCAACCCCTCATTCCTGGGTCTTCAACAGTTACTTCAATTTTTGTCAGCCTTAGTCTACGTTAAAAGATTTCGGTAATTAATTTCTCTGCTTTTTCTGAATAATCAATGGTTAATTCTGAAATATAGCTTTCTTCTCTATGTAATTCAGGATTCATAAATCAACTATTAGTTTACGTACAAGCTTGTATATAAATTGTCTTTGTAAGTATAATTTTTCTCCACTTATAACTTGTAGAGGTGAGATGTTCATACTTTCTGAGAATTTATGTTACACCGAGTGGGATTTTTAAATTTTCGTGTGATAGAGAAAATTTGCTCAATTTACATGAAATATATGGTAGATATATTTCATACTTGTCAACGCGAATCGAGGTTAAATATTTTACCTCACTAGCACAAACTCTTCTAGAGAAAAATCTTACTTCCCTCTTGAGTTAGATTTTGTGCATAGCAAAATGTTATAAATCTTTATGTAATGTGTGGACAAAAAGAAAAACAAAATTTATGAAGACAAATTACAGCAAATTGCTGACCACGTTGGCAGGCATAGCAGGATTTACTAGTTTCAGCGTCCTCATTACTTTACCATCTGATGCGAAAGAGGTACTAAATCCTAACCCCAGTATTTTCAACGAAGCTCCCTATAACCAAGGTCAACGCCTTCAAGCAAACACTCAATACACACCTGCCGAAACCGTTTCCCAAATAGAAAAGGGCAATACCAAACGCAAACCAGTAGCACAGAAAAGTGGTGGAACGGTAAATCCCAGACCAAGTATTTTCAACGAGCCTCCCTATAACCGTGGTGGTGGTAGTGTTACACCTAGTGAACCTACACCCGTCACCCCAGGTACTACCCCAGAAACTCAACCTACCAAACCATCTACAACTCCACCAGGACCAGGGGCTAGTGACAACAAAGGCAAAAACTTGTTAGCCTTGGCAGAGTCAAACGCTTCCTTTACCACCTTGACCAAGGCTTTGAAAGCAGCAGGATTGACCGGAGCTTTGCAAGGCAAAGATAACTTAACTATTTTCGCACCCACAGATGCAGCTTTTGCTAAGTTACCAGCAGATGCTTTGCAAGAATTGTTAAAGCCAGCTAACAAAGAAGTATTGCTCAAGATTTTAACTTATCATGTGGTGGCTGGTAAGGTATTGTCTACTGACTTAAAGTCTGGCGAAGTTAAAAGTCTCGAAGGTGGCGCAATCAACGTTAAAGTCGATCCTGCTACTGGTGTAACTGTCAATGATGCTAAAGTGACACAGGCAGATATCACAGGTAGTAACGGCGTAATCCACGCAATCGATCAGGTGATTTTACCTCCTGACTTGTAGTTGTAAGGTATCAGCACAACTGGCAACATAACTAGATTGGCATAAAATATTAATACGTTAAAATTCCGTTCAGATGTTAGTTTTGGACGGTTTTTTTGTTTGCAGTCAGCTTTTGATCTTTATCTTGCATTTCTAAAAGTTCAGGAATAGTAACAAACCTATAGCCCTGTTTCCGAAAGTTGGCAATAATTTCTGGTAAAGCTTGCACAGTTTTAGAGCGATTACCACCACCATCATGCATTAGCACAATACCACCTGGCTTGGCCCTCCTAAACACATTATTAATTAATTTTGGTACAGCAGGACGTGAGTAGTCTACAGAGTCAGATGACCAGCGAATGATGGCATATTTGCTATTTCTAGCGTAACTAGCCACCCCATTGTGCATGATTCCCCCTGGTGGTCGAAATAAATTTGTTTTAATGCCTGTCACTTGATAAATCAAGTCTGCTGTGTGGTCAATTTCATAGGCAGCTGCTTGTGGATTTAAGAATTGATACCAATGATGCCAAGTGTGATTACCAATTACATGACCCTCAGCAATCTCCCGCTTTACTAAGCCTGGATAATTCTTTACGTTTTGCCCAATGAGAAAAAATGTCCCTTTAATCTGATTTTTTTTGAGAATATCAAGTACTTGTCCGGTACTTTCAGTCCATGGCCCATCATCAAAGGTGAGCGCAATTACTTTCTGTTGGGGAGTCAATTTTGCCGCATCAACTATTGCCCCTTGAAAACGCTGTGGCACTGTATATGAAAAACCTTTTGTTTGTACTTGTTGCTGCCAACTTCTAAGCATCGTCGCTTTTAGTTCTTCAATCTGCTGCTGAATTCCAACTTTGCTTGGTTGATTGTTTACATTTATATTCTCTATACTTTGAGCATTAGAGGAGCTTGACTTAATAAGCATCATTGTGCTGGCACTCACACTCCCACTCAAGACAAGCAACGTAACTAATATTTTTTGCAGACCAAAAAATGACTTATTGTCGTCCACTTCATAGCTCCTTCCATGTCTAACCGTCTTTTTTTTCACAATACTTATGGCAGCTTTTTCTACTCTGTAAGCTTTGCCATACAAGCTACAGTCATCACTGGTATATTTTTTTAAGTTAGCTCCAACCCTGACTCTGAAAAAATACCTTACCCGATGAATAATCTAATATCTATAAGCAAAATCCTCACCATAAAGGTGAGCACCTTCTTACGCATTAATTTTTGTAATCTATGGGGTATGAGGGGAATTTCGAGAACTGCAAAAGGCAAGTAAAATAATTTGTAATTAAGTTAAGTTTTGCAACGGAGATCCAGACAAGAGCCACAAAACTTGAGACTTCTTAGTTGCCAGGGACTTACCCCCCTATAATTTATTAATCCTGCCTCATTTAACTATGAATCTTAATGTAGGCTAAATATTGCATATTCTCTTGACGAAGCCATTGCGAAATGATGACGAAGATGTGACCTTTCTTGAGTAATAACGGTAGAGAGCAAACCTGTTAAAAAATTTCTTTTATCCCCAACAGCGTCAGAGGATTGAACACCATTAACTGCTGAAAATTCTGCAAATAATGCTTTAGAGTAAGTCCGAAAATTCTGCACGCTTGTTTCTGTCTCAAAAAAGGGACTTCCTATAAATCATCCATTTTGTAGGGCAAGATGCCTACCCCACAAGATATAACAGGATGATTTTTATTTGGAAATCCCTTACCCTTAAAAGGTTACAGGCTAGACATTACATCCCGTGCAACTGCTAAAGTCTGCTCAATGTCTTCTTCTGTGTGAGCAAAAGATGTAAACCCAGCTTCAAATTGAGAAGGTGCTAAGTAAACACCACGCTCTAACATCCCGCGATGGAAGCGTCCGAATTTAGCTGTATCAGACTTTTTCGCATCTTCGTAGTTATGAACTGGCCCGGCGGTAAAGAATAAGCCGAACATGGCGCTGATTTGACCCCCACAAGCTGCATGACCAGTTTCTTTGGCAATTTGCAGCAAACCATCTGCTAGCTTTTTAGTAATCCGCTCAAGAGACTCGTAAGTACCTGGCTTTTGCAGCAATTCTAAAGTCTTAATACCAGCAGTCATCGCTAAAGGATTACCAGAAAGAGTCCCAGCTTGATATACGGGGCCGGCGGGCGCAACCATTGACATAATATCTCGACGACCACCATAAGCCCCTACTGGCAAACCACCACCAATCACCTTACCCAAGGTTGTTAAATCGGGAGTGACGCCAAATTTTTCTTGAGCGCCACCGTAAGCAATGCGGAAGCCCGTCATCACTTCGTCAAATACCAATAACGCTCCATACTCGTGAGTTAGTTCCCGTAACCCTTCTAGGAAGCCAGCGTCAGGCGCAATAAATCCAGCATTGCCGACGACTGGCTCAAGAATAACACCGGCAATCTCGTCGCGGTTTTCTTCAAATAAAGCTTTAACGGCTTCTAAGTCATTGAAAGGCGCAGTTAGAGTGGTGCTAGTTGCTAATTTAGGTACTCCTGGTGAGTCTGGCAAACCAAGTGTAGCAACACCAGAACCCGCTTTTACTAGAAACGCATCGGCGTGTCCGTGGTAGCAACCTTCAAATTTGATGATTTTCTCCCGGTTGGTGAAAGCCCGCATCAGTCGCAAAACTCCCATACAGGCTTCAGTTCCAGAGTTGACAAATCTGACCATTTCGATGCTAGGAACGGCATCGATGACCATTTCTGCCAAAACATTTTCTAGGACTGAGGGAGCGCCAAAACTGGTGCCTTTTTCTAAAGCTTCATGCAACGCTGCAATTACTTCTGGATGAGCATGACCACAAATAGCTGGGCCCCAAGTGCCTACATAGTCTATGTATTTATTGCCATCTACATCCCAAATATACGCGCCTTTGACACGATCAAAAACGATGGGTTGTCCGCCCACAGATTTAAAGGCACGAACTGGAGAACTGACTCCTCCGGGCATGAGGTTTTGAGCAGCGGCGAAGACTTCTTGTGATTTTGTTGTTTTAATTGTGGTATTTACCAAAGTTCTCTCCTAACAGTGGGCAATAAAACGCTCTATCTTAGAATAGGGTCAAACACTGCTTAGAATTTCTATCCTATAAAATTAGCGGAACCAAAAAAATAACATTATGTTATGCAAGTCCAATGAAGACTTGACTTGAGATATTTAATTCAAAAAAACATACCAGCTGCCCTATTCTGAATGGTATCGTGAATCCATAAATTATTCTCATTAGAGCAAACTAGCTGGTATGTCTTCTAACGATTCGCGATCGCTGCATTACACCATCCCGGTTGAGAAAATTCGCTACGATGAACGGGGTCTGGTGCCTGCAATAGTCCAAGACTATCTAGATGGTACTGTCCTGATGATGGCGTGGATGAATCAGGAGTCGTTACAAAAGACTTTAGAAACTGAAGAAACTTGGTTTTGGAGCCGTTCTCGGCAAGAATTGTGGCACAAGGGGGCGACTTCTGGGCATATCCAAAAGGTGCAAAGTATCCGTTATGACTGTGATAGTGATGCGCTGCTCATTGGCGTAGAACAATTAGGAGATGTTGCCTGCCATACTGGAGAGCGCAGTTGTTTTCACCAAATAGAAGGTAAAATTGTTGCACCACCAGGAGATACATTGTCGCAATTGTTTCAAATAATATGCGATCGCCGCGATAATCCTACTGAAAGTTCTTACACTTGTACACTATTCGCAGGTGGCGATAACAAAATTTTGAAAAAGATTGGTGAAGAAACCGCCGAGGTGGTAATGGCTTTTAAGGATGATGAAGCAGATGCGATCGCAGGTGAAGTGGCTGATTTGCTATATCATACTTTGGTTGCCTTAGCTCACCATCAAGTGGATTTAAAATCGGTATATCGCAAGCTCCAAGAACGTCGTCAATAGAGTAAAAAAACAAGTCATCTTAGCGTGGGGAGTTATGTTACTCAGCCAAAATTCGATTGAGATACTGTAAAATTACCACAGCGATCGCTACACTCAAGATGAAGCCTAGCCAGTAACTATTAGTAATAATTTGTGGTTGATCTAATGCCCATCCACCCAAGGGATGACCAATAAAAGAGCCAACAGCCCAGCACAAAGCGTTGATGGAAAAATAAACGCCGCGTTGATTTTTCGGGGCTAACTCAGTCACTAAAGAAGCAGCAGATGGGGTATAGGAAACAATCGCCACAGCAAATACTCCCAATGCCAATGTTACCCAAAGCAGATGATGAGATGGGGCTGTACCGCTAACCCAAATCAGTCCGAAACCAATTGCCCAGAAAATGGCGGAAACAGTGAGCGCAAGTGTGTGAGAGCAGCGTTTTAAAATGCTGGTGACAGGCAACTGACAAATAATTGCAAACACTAAATGCCAAGCAAATAGTCCGCTAATGGTAGTTTCAGCAAATCCCTTGGCGGTACTTTCGACAAAGACAAAGTTTTTGAAGTAAAGCGGCAGGGTGCTGTGGATTTGAGAAATATAGATTGTGAAAAATATATTAACTGTAATGTAAACCAGGAAACGGCGATCGCTTAATACTGCCATCCAAGCAGTTAAATGTTCTGTCTTTTCAAATTCCTCTATCTGCTGTTGTTCAGTTTCACTAATCCCTACATAGACAACTGCAAAAAATACCATAAAAGAGATGGCATCAATCACAAATAGCCAGCGATAACTCCCAATTATCGCGATCAAAAATCCAGCCAGCACAATTCCGATCGCTAACCCCAGATTATCAGCTAGTCTGGCGATCGCAAAAGTTTCACGGCGATTGTCAATTTGGCTAGCGTCAGCAACCACAGCTTCAGCCGCCGGCCAATAGAAACCTATCCCTAAACCGCTAATCAAGCTACCGATTACCAAAGAAGTGAAGTTATTGGTTGTAGCTAAAACTAGAGAAGCAATTGCTGAAATCGCCGTCGCTAGCAACAAAGTGCGGCGGCGTCCCCAATATTCAGAATCAGCCAAAGAACCACCTGCAATCCGCCCTACGATGCCGGAAATCGAGGCGCTACCCAAGGCTACCCCAACACTGGTTGCAGATAAACCAAGTTGATTAACAAAAAAGATGGGCGCATAAAACAGGGTAAAGCCGGTACCAACTTCCGAGAGAAATCTCCCAATTGCGAAAATCCAGACCTGGGGATGTATCGAGGGCAACCACGATGATAACTGAGATTGAGAAGCTAATTTCATGAGCTTAAATGTCATAGGTTGATGACATTTTTGTAATTCTTATCATTGGCTACTATTTTCCTCACTCATTCCACAGGGTTTCCACAGAGATTTTAGCAGTTTTCCACAGGTGCTATACGAGCTAATAGGCTTCTTGCGGTCTTACTGGGGATTGTTGATTATAAGTACCAAAGAAGTTTAAGGACTGAGTTTTTGTGAAGTAAAGTAACCAAAAGTCGGCTTAAATCCTGATTCTTTCGTTCGCATTTATTTTTTATACAATCGTTTTTAACATTTCGCAGCATTGACAAACCCACCCCCTCTTGGCGCACAATGATGCGGCTTGCTTTTATAATCCGTTCAATCGACTGCCATCAAATGTGTAAAATATATTGCTACTCAGATGTAAGTGCAGATTGTTGGGATAGCAAAAGAGCGTGTAAAGCCCTAAACCGCTTTACCGCAAGCAACTTGTCCCTCTTGATTATCCTCATAGGAGGAAAATCTCATGAAATCAACGGTTAGCATCTTTACAGAAATTCCTGAAACACTCCACGAATCCTTAAAAAACTACTTAGAAACCCATCCCGATTGGGATGAAAACAGAGTATTGACGGCGGCGCTATCATTGTTTTTACTCCAAAATGGAGATAGCGATCGCCGTGCTGCACGAGTCTATCTGGAAACTTTGTTCCACCACTCCTCAGTAGAAATGCCCTGTACCGACTCACCAGCAACAGCTAATTTACTAGACACCCCATAGGTACTGGTATGAAGGGCGTTATTACCCTATCTCCCTATCTATTATGGGGCACGTCATACCGTGCCCCATTAACGGGATTTTAAGCTAATAGCGATCGGCAATATTAAAATAAAAAAGATCGGTAGATTCCGATCCATAAAAAAGTTTTAATAGTTTCTCTTAATTATTGCCAAAACTAGTTGGTAATAAGGCGGAATTTACCTTTGTTCTCAGTCTCCGACTGGGATACCTGTTGTGAGACTGCCGCCTCCCTGGCTTACAGCAGCAGCCCAATAGCAGTATTTTCAGACAGAGGCTACTAAACGTGGTTTTAAGGGGACTTTAGCTGAAGTTGACACCAATGCACAGCTATCTGCCTTATGAACTCCAATCTCAGCACCGTTATATTTACCAAAACGGTAACATACCAAGAAATATTTTCCAGTGGACTCTCTCCACTGTCCACTATCTTAAATAGATAAATAAATATCTCAAATCACTGTTTGGCGTGTATTTGAGGAATATCTACTTATTTTGATTATCTAAATTTGTCTGTTACTAAAACCAAGAAAATTCATCAACCACTACCCCAAAAGTCAACAGTCAAGAGTTAAAAAACTCTAGACTATAAACTTAGGACTTGGCTTCCAAATGCTGGGGATGAGCAGGAGATTCAAATTTATAGCCTACGCCACGTACAGTTTGAATTAATGCTGGCTGACTAGCATCAATTTCAATCTTCTTGCGAATTTGGCCAATATGAACATCTACAACCCGCTGGTCGCCGACATATTCATAATCCCACACCTCTTGGATTAGTTCTGCCCGCCGCCAAACTCGGCCTGGATGACTAGCTAAAAAATGCAACAAGTCAAATTCCAGAGCAGTTAAGGGTACTGCTTGATTATTAAGTGCTACCTCCCGTCGCACTGGATCAATCATAAGTTTTTCAAATACCAAGCGTTTCTGCTCGGCAGTAGTTATCACTCGCTGACGCCTCAAAATAGCTCCAACTCTCACTTCTAGCTCTCCTAGCCCAAAAGGCTTGGTGAGATAGTCGTCAGCACCTTTAGCAAAGCCGCGAATTTTGTCGGCTTCGTCAGCACGGCTAGTCAACATCAAAACAAAAACACCATTACGACTTTGCATCTCTTGGCAGAGGTTAAACCCTGTGACATCTGGTAGATTCACATCCAGAATCACCAAATCAGGGTTAAATTGCTCAAATAGAGTTAAGGCTGTCTTTCCATCTTCGGCAGCCTCCACCTGATAGTTCTGCTTAATTAAAAAGCGTTGGATTAAATTCCGAACCGCAGGGTCGTCGTCAACTACAAGAATCTTGGCAGGAGCCATGACCATTACTTTGCACAAAAATTCGTAAGATTAACAAGAGAATTGCGTAAAAACGCAGTTGCCACTTTAGGGCTAACTAAGAATCTACATGGCTACGGTATAACAATCCCGATCGCTCAAAAATAAATACTCTAATCAGGATTGTGGGTAATCAGAAGGCGAAACTTCTGTTAGCCAACAGTATATAAGCGCTCTGACTTTAACTGCAACCGTTCTTGATAGCAAGACACCTTCTTGATCCCAGTTAGGTGGTAACTTAAAACGTTTCAATTTTAAATCGATATGTGGATATATACCACAAGCGATTATTCAGTATAATTAAAAAAAAGTCTTTTAGGGCACAGTAAGTTGCCAAATTTGAAACAGTAAACTTGATTTCTTCATAAAAAACATGAATTTTAGGTACTCTCCGTTCAAATTCTAGATTAGAGCCAGAATTAGACAACGACATGAGGGTATACACGGAGTTATAGCGATATGTTAAAGTTACTATAGTTGAAATTACAAAGTCGATCAAACTAACCCGTGCTACTATCCTGTTAGGGCATATAAATAGATCGAGACTTTAGTTTCGATCAAAATAAAACCTAAAGCTGTTTTTTATTCGATAAAAGACTGCCGCTGATTGAGGCTGAAGTAACAAACTCCCATGAGCGATCAAAATCCCTACGAAAAACTTGGGGTATCAGAAGAGGCTAGCTTCGATGAAATTCAGGATGCTCGTAATCGCCTATTCGAGCAACATAATGGCGATGCCAAGCATTTAGAAGTAATTGAGGCTGCTTACGATGCGATTTTAATGGATCGCTTACGGATGCGCCAGGAAGGTAAAATCAAAGTCCCTGAGCGGATACGGTTTCCAGAGTTGCGAGTGCAATCGCCTCCCAAAGAAAGTCCAACCCCTCGCGAGCAGTCACCTGCATGGCTGCAACGGATGCTGGATCAGCCAGCACCTGCGGATATACTCTTACCAGGAGCTTGGTTTCTCGGTTTGAGTTCTATTAGCCTGTTCTATCCAGAGGGGGGCGATCAGGTTTTGCAGTTAGCATTGGTGGTTGGCGTAGGCACTAGTATTTACTTTCTCAATCGCAAGGAAGGCAAATTTGGCCGTGCAGTTTTGTTCACCCTGGTCAGTTTAATAATTGGCCTAATTGCTGGGGGACTAGTTGCTAGCTGGCTCTTACCACAAATATCATTTATCAGTCTGGAAACGAATCAGTTCTCTACTGTAGTGACGTTTATATTGTTGTGGTTAGTTAGTAGTTTTCTACGGTAAACCACTCTCGTAAGCAGGTTTCTATAAAGAAGACATGGTTTATGTGTGTTCTTCTGAGATAAAAAGTCAGGAGTCAGAATAGCTATTCTGACTCCTATTTTAATTTGCAACCTGAATTGCTTCTACAGAGTCTTTTTAGACAAGATATTTAGGTTTTAGAACTATATCTACAGCAGTGCTGAAATCCTGAACAATTAAGTCGGGGTGGTAAAGTTCTAGTTGGGTGCGATCGCGAATCCCAGATTCTACAGCCATCACCTTAATTCCATAATTTTTCGCAGCGGTGATATCGGCTTCCGTATCTCCCACCATCCAGGTATCAGCAGCCGGGGGCAGTTCTTTTAATGCCTTAGCCATTAATAAGGGCTTATCTTCAATATCGCGAGTTTTAACGTAGTCGTTACTCAGGCAATAACAGCGATTTTCCGGGAAAAATTTACCTAAATCGTATTTTTTAAAAGCATAATCTAGTTCCCGAACTCGACGCATGGTCATAACTGCCAAATCAATTCCAGCTTCTTGAATTTTTAACAGTGCATCCACAGCACCAGGTGCGAGAGTATCATAGTTAAAATAAGCTTCTGTATGCACCGTTTGTCGCCTTAGTTGGGCGAATTCTTGAGCTTGGGCTTCGTCTAACCCAGAATTTAAGGCGATTTGTTTTTCAGGAACACGCGATCGCTTTAACTCCCAAAATTCCGCTTTCGGAAGTTCTTGTACTACTTGGCTTGGGCGACGGGTTTTCTCCAAGCAGAATTGATAAACATGATAGTACCGTTCTGAAACATCAATAATTGGGCCGTCGAAGTCAGTAATCAGTCTTAGCATCGGCGGAAAATGTTAATTTTTATTAAAATTATCTCAGATGTATGGCTATTTTTGGAGACTATCAAGTTTAGCTAATTTAAATTGAGATTTTGTACTCAGGCATCATTGTAAAGTACCGCGTTTAATTTGTTCGCTTTCAATGGCTTCAAATAAGGCGCGAAAGTTACCTTCGCCAAAACCTTGAGCTTGGAAACGGCGTTCAATAAATTCAAAGAAAAATGTTGGCTGTTCAAAAATGGGCTGAGTGAAAATTTGTAGTAATAAGGGTGCAGTATTTCCTCCCTCTAAAGAAGTATATTCTTGCCAGTCTACGAGAATTTCTTGTTGAGCGATCGCTTCTAATTCTAAGGGTGATAGCGTGAGTCCTGGACGCTGTTTTAGCTGCGAGTAATAGGTTTGGGGAACCGAGAGTAAGGATAAACCACTGGCACGAAATTTAGCGATCGCACTCACAAGATTAGTTGTCCGCAAGGCAATATGTTGAATTCCTGGCCCCCGATTGACATCTAGAAATTCCTGAATTTGAGAATTTCTAGAAGCTGGTTCATTAATTGGCAATTGGACGCTACCATTATGTGAAACCATCACCTGGCTGTGTAAAGCAGAGCGATTGGTTTTAATTTTAAACGCCTGCTGGGGTTGAAAATCTAGGATTTTTTCGTACCAAGCCACAGCACGATCTAATTCACCAACTGCCACGTTTAGCACTACGTGATCTATGGCGGTAAAAGTGTTGTCATTTGTCATTTGTCCTTTGTCATTTGTGTTAGTTACAAATGACGACGGACAAATGACAAATGACCTTTCGATCAATGTATGAGTCAGTCCACCCCAGGCAGCAATTTTGCCACATTTGATGAACGCCGTACCTACCTGGCGTTCTTGGATGGGTTGTAGGATTGTAGCACCGTGTTTTTGAGCTTGTGCGATCGCGCCTTCGACATCTTCGACAGCAAAAGCGACATCTGCCACACCAGGTGGATATTGACGCAGAAATTCCGCTACTGGACTTGTAGGCAACAGTGGTGAAGACAGAAAAAAGCAGACATCACCATTTTTCACCACTTCTGTACAAGTGTGAAATGAACTGATGCGATCGGTTACTGCTTGAAAACCAAGATGGCGTACAAACCAATCTCGCCATACTTTGGCGTCTTCTACATAGAAATGAACGTGATCAATTTTCATAGATATTGAAAATCCAGCATAACAGTTTATATATCTGTAAATTTTGCCTTTTTTGCTAGATTTTCACGTCCTTCCTAAGCAAGAATTATGTACACGTACTCCCCCTTTAAAAGAACAGATGACTATCAGGTTGAATATTAATTTCCATTGGTACAGCTTGCGGTTCGGCAGAAAGAGCAAAGAAAATCGCATTGGCAGCAGTTTCAGGACTGAGCATTTTTTTCCGGTCTACTTTTAGGTTGACATTATCCCAAAAAGGAGAATCTACCCCACCAAAGTAGAATAGCGTGAACTTGATACCAAAACGCTTGAGTTCTTCTGCCATGCACTTGCTAAAACCGACAACACCAAACTTAGAAGCCGAATAAGCTGCCGCCATCCCCATCGAATGCTTGCCCAGAATTCCTACCACATTACAGATGTGACCAGACTTGCGCTTTTGCATCTCTTCAGCAGCCGCCTGAGTGGTGTAAAAGCTGCCTTTTAAGTTGACATCTAACATCTTGTCTAAATCAGCAGGTTCCAGGCTGTTGTAGGGTTTGAGTATACCAGCACCAGCTGCATTCACTAAAATATCAATTTGACCAAACTCAGCGATCGTCTTTTCTATCAAAGTATCTACCTGTTTGGGGTCAGTAATATCAGTGGGAACAGTCAAAACTTGTCCTGGTAAATCAGCAGCCAATGTGGTTAAACGCACCGCATCTCTGGCAGCCAGTACCAACCGAACTCCGGTAGGCACAAGTTTTTGTGTTAAAGCTGAACCAATACCACCAGTAGCACCGACAATAACAACAACTTTATCCTGCATTATATTATTTACATTTCTTTATATCTTTTTACATAATACAGAATTACAGGCTCAGGTTATACGTAAACATCCAGAAAGTATCTATTCGGAGAGTAGCGGCATTACTTCATATTCCTTGCCACTCGCCTTTAATGTAAATGTAGGAGATGATTCTAAATATTTAGCAAAACTAGAACCTAACTTTAATTTTTTAATAATTGAATTAGGAGATTCTCCGGTTATTTTCCGTATCTCTGTACCTAATTGGGACACAGATAATTTAGTTTTAGGAGATTTTTTTTTGATATCTTGAATAGTTTTTAATAGTAATTTATTTAAAGTTTTTTCATTAGAAACTTTTGCAAAATCTTCTTTTATTGGTTCTTGAATATCTTTTGTGAAAGAGCTATCTAAAACAGGGATTATTTTATCCAATTCTGGTTTATTTGGATTATGTTTAATATTGATATCTTTGATATCACATTTTTCTTGAAATAAAGTGGCAACAGCGACTAAACTGTTTAATCGAGCATTTATTGATTCATGTTCACTTTTAATTAAATGTTGAATTGTATCAACCACTTTTTCTAAGGATGTAACTTCTGTTGCGATTGCTAAAGAATAATGAGTTAATTTGCCAGTATTTCTGTTTTCTATATGCAAATTTTGTCCTTGTCTACGTACCCAATAGACAATCAGTCCTTGATTTTGGAGTTCGTTACAGAGGTGGATTAAAATTCCATCACTAGAACAGACCAAGATTTCTTTAACTCTTGGATAAAAGCGTAAAACACAAGCACCAAATGCGATCATTTTTGCATCAGCACTATCCTTACCTTCCGGCACATGGACAAGTTGATAACCACGGTTATATAGTTCAATATCTTGCTTTCCAATACTGGAATTTTTCCAGTTAGCAAATGCCATTTTAACTTGGAGAGGATACTTACAGACATTAGCTAAAAATAATTCTGAATTCACATCTAATTTTAAGTTTTCTGCATCCAAAAGCAGAAGTGAAATTCCTGTTTCTAGTTGATGTTTAATTTCAGCTTTTTGTTGAATTTTCAGGATAAATTGGCTGAATATAGCAGATTCTAGCCAATCAGGCGATAATATAGTTTGCAGCAATTCTTCAGCTAATGTCAAACTCAAAGAGCCAATAATTTTCTCTGTGACTTTTTCTTCTAGCAGGTTTTTCATTAAAGAAAGTTCTGTCGCTTCAGTCATAGATACTTTACTGTGCCCGTCGCTGTTAGAAAGCAAGTCACTTTCCAAGGAATGAGGGAATGCAGGCTCAAGGAATTGTTTACCACAATTTTTGCAGAGGTAATTCTGCTTGTCATTCCGACGACCATTTTGACGACATGAAGTAGATTCGCACCGGGGACATTTCATTTTATGATTCAGGTGGTCTAGAGCAAATACTTGTCTTTAAATATATAGTATAAAAAAATACTGTCAATATCAGACTGCATTGCCCAACACCAGAAAAACTTAAAGCAAGCGGAAATTCAATTTAACCCCTCATTTCCGCTTGTACTATGTATTAACCCTCTGAATAGCTAGAATTTAAGAAGCGCTTCAACCGACGCGAGCAAAAACATAGTCGCGGGTGCGAGAATCCACAGGGTTAGTAAAGATTTTATTTGTAGTACCAAATTCAACCATTTGAGTAATACGATTTTCATTACTATAAAAGAAAGCCGTAAAATCAGATAGGCGAGTAACTTGCTGCATATTGTGAGTAACAATCACAATTGTCAACTCAGAACGCAAATTATGGATCAAATTCTCAATTTTTATACTACCCATAGGATCGAGGCCTGAACAAGGCTCATCCATCAAAAGAACATTCGGCTTGACCGCTAAAGCACGGGCAATACATAATCTTTGCTGTTGACCACCAGAAAGGTCTAAAGCAGATTTGTGCAGCTTATTTTTCACTTCATCCCAAAGTTCGGCAGCTTTGATGGCAGATTCAACAATTCCATCTAATTCTACTTTCGGATGCCATCCAACTAACTTCACCCCATAAGCAACATTATCGTAAACGCTCATGGGAAAAAGATTTGGTTTGGGAAAAACCATACTAACTTGGCGACGTAAGCGATTGATGTTGACACGACGCTCATAAATACTCTGACCAAAAAATTCTACTTTTCCTTCAACCTTTACTTCTGCTTCTAATTCACTCATGCGATTTAACGATTTAAGAAAAGTAGACTTCCCACAACCACTAGAACCAATAATTGCCGTGACTTGGTTTTGGTAAATATCCATTGACACGCCTTCAACTATCTTTTGAGTGTCGTAAGAGAAGCTGAAGTTTTTGACTCTGATGGCTGGAATTAGTTTACTCATATTCCTAAAACGTATGAAATAAAACTTGATTAAGTAAAACAGTACAAATCAGCAATGCTGTTTCACTATGTTACTGCTAAAACGAGATATTCATGGAAATTACGTAGCTCTACAGTAGTCATACAGCAAATAAAGTGTTATTAGATATTTGTATCAAGACTGTGTTCCAAAATTTATTTTTTACAGACTTTTTATACCCATCTTTTGCACCTTGACTGATATAGCATCCTTTCTGATGAAAAAGGATTAGGTCTAGTTCGATTTAAAATAGCTATGTAGAAATCAAAACAAAATATGAATATCATACAGCAGATTGCAATTTGGTGAGGTACACAAGCTAAGTCTATTACCCAGATATAAAGCGTGTTTTACTCCTGTTAGCGCAGCGGGGCGTAGCCCATTCTGAATTATGCTGTATATTTCAATACCGTTAGGTTAAGAAAATTATAGGTTGGGTAGAACGAAGTGAAACCCAACAAAGTCAAGGAAGTGTTGGGTTTCGTTCCTCAAGCCAACCTACGTAGAAGTTGAGTTTTAGGCTTAACTGAACTGTATTGCTGTATATTTCTCATAAATAGTGAGGAGTAACTTTTTTACACTACATTTTATGAATATCTTCTAGTGCAAGCTAGATTGACAAAAATCAATAAGTCACGCTTGAAAGTATCTTAACCGAAACGTCCTGAAATGTAGTCGCGGGTGCGGGGGTCTAATGGGTTCTTAAAGATTTGCTCTGTAGCGCCAAATTCAACCATTTGACCAATCCGACTTTCATCGGTGCTAAAGAAAGCCGTAAAATCAGAGACGCGAGCGGCTTGCTGCATATTATGAGTAACGATCGCAATTGTCAACTCAGACTGTAAACTGTGGAGTAGTTCCTCAACTTTCATAGTGGCAATGGGGTCAAGAGCGGAGCAAGGCTCATCCATCAGCAAAACTTTCGGCTTGACTGCTAAAGCGCGGGCAATACATAATCTTTGTTGCTGACCACCAGAAAGCCCTAAAGCTGATTTATCGAGCTTATCTTTCACTTCATCCCAAAGAGCAGCGCTTTTAAGGGCAGATTCAACAATTTCATCTAATTCTAATTTTGAATATCTGCCTGCTATTCTCATCCCGTAGGCAACATTTTCGTAAATGCTTATCCCAAAAGGATTTGGTTTTTGAAACACCATACCAATTTGGCGGCGTAACCGATTGATGTTGACACGACGATCGTAAATATTCTGACCAAAAAATTCTACATCTCCTTCAATTTTCACAGGCCCTTCTAATTCGCTAATGCGATTAAGAATTTTGATGAAGGTAGATTTACCACAACCACTAGGGCCAATAATTGCGGTTACTTGTTTTTGATAAATATCTATTGACACCTTTTCAATTGCTTTTGTTGTGCCATAGTAAAAGCTGATATTTTTAACTTTGATAGCTGGAATTAGGTTACTCATGCTTGCTTAAGGTGCGAAATAAAAATTATAAAAACAGAATTCAGGAGTCAGAATTCAGAATTCAGTATGAATTATTCTTCAATTTATTTTTCTCTGCCTAATAACTAAGCGAGAGAGAATACTGACACATAAAATTAAGGCAAGTAGAACTATAGAAGTAGTCCATACCAATTGACTTTTTTGGGGGTCGGGGTCGTTGTAGAGGTTGAAAATCAATACTGGTAAAGAAGCTGTGGGACTTAACAATCCTTCTGACCAATCTAGACTAAATAAAGCGGTAAAAATTAAGGGTGCTGTTTCACCAGCCGCACGAGCTACAGCTAATAAAATGCCTGTAGTAATTCCAGGGATTGCAGTAGTTACAACAATGCGAAAAGTAGTTTGGAAGCGAGTTCCACCTAAAGCAGCAGAGGCGAGGCGTTGAGATGTGGGAATTAGCTTTAAGGATTCTTCGGTTGTCAATATAATTACAGGTAGCATAATCACGGCTAAAGCAAAACCACCTGCGATCGCACTAAATCCTTTAGTTACCAAAACTATCACACCATAAGCAAACACGCCGACAACAATTGAAGGCACGCCTGTAAGAATACTAGTGACAAAGCGAACAATACTAGCAGCTGGGTTAGTTTGATTAAATTCTGCTAAGAAAATTCCTGTCATAATACCTGTGGGAATGCTTAAAATAGCACCAATTACCACCATGATTATGGTTCCCAAAATGGCATTGCCAAAGCCATTATCAATAACTGCTTTGAGAAACATTTCTGATTTGAGTCCAGATATTCCCCGGATGAAAATTTCCCATAAAATTGATAATAAAGGAATGAGTACTAGACCTGTAAGACCAAAGGCGATCGCATTCATTAAGTATGTAAATATTACTCGCTCTTTTGGCAGAGGACTGCATAATTCTGCTACCAAAGATTCCTCTTCTTCTGACTGAATGTAACCACTCATAAGTTTGACAAACTTTGATTTATAATTGTCTTTTTAGACTGAGATATTTATAAGGGTTTTAAAGGGAGATAGTGTTATTAATTTTTCCTGCCAACCCACTTTACCAAGATTACAGCGCCAATATTTACAGTTAGAGTTAACCCAAATAAAATTAATGCTAAATAGCTTAAAGCACCTATATGCAATCCCGGTTCAGCTTCGGCAAACTCATTAGCTAATACAGAGGGAATTGTATAAGCTGGATCGAGTAAAGAAGCGCTGATTTGAGCAGAGTTACCAATCACCATAGTGACGGCCATTGTTTCACCCAAAGCCCGTCCTAAAGCAAGCATTGCTGCACTTACTATTCCAGAAAACCCAGATAGTAGCAAGACTCGAAAAATTGTTTCCCAACGAGTGCCACCCAAAGCCATAGATGCGGTACGTAATTCTTTAGGGATAGCCATTAAAACATCACGACTAATTGCTGCCATTGTGGGCAAAATCATGATGGCGAGAATAACCCCAGCAGTCAACATATTAGTCCCAGAAGGATCTTCTGTATTAAACAGTGGTATCCATTTAAAAGTGCTGGCTAACCATTTTTGTAGAGGTTCTAGAACTGGAATAAAGACAAAAATCGCCCATAAACCAATAATTACGCTGGGAATTGCGGCAATTAATTCAACAACAAATGCTAGGATGGTTCCCAGCGATTTAGGTAAAAAGTTTTCACTCGTGACTAAGGCTACTGCTATTCCTACTGGGACAGCAAATAAAATAGCGATCGCACTACTTACCAAAGTTCCATAAATGTAGGGTAATGCACCAAAAATCTGATTACCTGTATCCCAATCTTGTCCCCACAAAAACCCCATTCCAAAATGCTTAATGGCTGGTAGAGCTTCGTATAAAATTACCCAACTCATCAAAAATAGTACTGCAACGGTAATCACAGCAAAAAAGTATACTGACCGTGTAAAACCTTGGTCAAACCAGAAATTTGTACCGCTGGTAGTAGTTAGATTGAAATTTTCATCGCCTAGATTTGAATCATCTGATAAATTTGCCATTACAAATCAGTAAAATAGATTTTTTATTACTGGTAGAGCGAGTTATTAACTCAGTCTATTAGGGAAGAAAGTAGTAAAATAATCCCCCTAAATTTTTTAAAAGGGGGATATATTCAAAGCACTCTTCCCTTTTTAAGGGAATTAGGGCATCTCTTTTGCGTAATTTATAAAAATTACAAATTAAGGCTTGACAGAGCCATTTACTGTCTGAAGCACTCGATTTGCTACATCCGATGGAATTTTGGTGTAGTTAAGGTCATCGTTATACTGTTGACCGTCTTTCAATACCCAATTAATCCATTTCTTAATTGCATCAGCTTTCGCAGCATTAGCATACTGTTTGTAAACCATCATCCAAGTAAGACCGACAATGGGATAACCTTGTCCTGGATCTCCTATAAAAACGCGGTAGTTGTCTGGAAAAGTGACAGTTGATAAAGCTGCATTTGCAGATTCTAAAGAAGGAGCAACAAATTCTCCGTTCTTATTTTGTACCAATGCTGATTTCAGATTATTTTGGACAGCGTAGCTATATTCAACATAACCAATAGAACCAGGAGTACGAGCTACTATAGCAGCTACGCCTGGATTGCCTTTGCCTTTAAGGACATTTGGCAGATTCCATTTTGGAGCAGTATTAGTTCCAACTCTGCCTTTAAAATAACCACTGATGGCACTCAAGTGATTAGTAAAAATGAAAGTTGTACCGCTACCATCAGCACGAACAGCAAATTTAATTGTTTGATTTGGTAGATTAGCGCCTGGATTATCAGCTTTAATTTTCGTGTCATTCCATTTGGTAATTTGACCTGAATAAATTGCTGGTAGTGTAGCGCGGGATAATTTGAGATCGTTAACGCCTGGAAGATTGTAAACAACAGAAACAGCACCGCCTGCTGTAGGTACTAAGATTACACCATTCTTGACTTTAGCAATTTCATCATCTTTCATTGCAGCATCACTACCACCAAAGTCAACGGTTCCAGCGATGACTTGACGAATACCGCCGCCACTACCAATTGCTTGGTAGTTAATTTTCAAGTCTGGATATTTCTTCTTTACTTCACGAGCATAGCGTTCGTAAAGCGGAGCCGGGAAAGTTGCTCCTGCACCATTTAGAGTTTCAGCTTGTGCGATCGCACCAAAAAATGGACTAAGTGCAACAGAAGTTGTCACCATTGAAGTAGCAACGACACGATTCAATATGGCGGTCGAAAAAATCATATTATCTCTGATCCCAGGAGTATTTTACTGCTGTAATTCCAGTCTTAAATAGGCTACATTTTGTATGGTTAAAGCTTATTTAACAATTGATAAGCAAGAAATTAAGATGTGTTTAAATATTCAATTAAAATATTTTTTATGTTTGCTTCCGGTTACAATACAGCACTAAAAGTATAAATAATCCTATTCCTGCCAAATATTTAATTGCATCGGGTACATTAGGATTAGGGGAGAAAAAGCCTTCGATCGCACCAGCAATAATCAACATTGGTACAATCCCAAATACTAGCTGCACCGCCTGATAACCATAGAATTTCAGTGCATCCCCACGGCGATATTTACCAGGAAATAAAATTGCTCTTGCTAATAAAAATCCCGCACCTCCAGCAAAAAAGATCGCGGGTAATTCTAAAGAACCATGCGGAAACACAAAGGCCCAAAAAGGATAAGCCAGATTATTTTGACCAACTAAAGTACTAACAGCACCAATTAATAAACCATTAAATACCATCAAATAGGCTGTGTATGCTCCAGCCGTCATACCACCGGCAACAGCCCCAAAAGACACTGATAGATTATTGATCATGATACCGCTGGATGCCAGAGGTTCAACACCGACAATTGAACCCATCCATAATTTATGCTCATCTCGCACCTTGGTAATCAAGCTTTCAGGTACGATTAAAGGCATAAAGCTGGGGTTTTGCCAGGAATACCACCAAGCCACTAGTGCGCCTAGTAAAAATAGTGCCGTTGCCATAGCAATGTATACAAAAGCTTTCTGGACTACAGATGGTAATCCCCAGCGGTAAAATTCTAGGATTGCCTGCCATTCCTGTCGCCGGGAACCTTGGTAAATCTGCGTATAGGCACGAGTTGTTAAAGATTGTAAACTTTGGATCAAAGTATTGCCGATTTGCTGAGTGCGGGCACGTGCCAAATCTGCTGCGACTGAACGATATAAACTCGCTAACTCTCTAATTTCTGCTGCCCGTAAGGACTTTAACCCTTTTTTTTCTATCTGCTTTAGTAGGGCATCCAAACGCTGCCAATTTGGTTCTCGTCGCGCAATCCAACGTTGAATATTCATGAATTTTGGGAACACTGAGTTTAACTTAGCTTAAGATAGCCTCAAATTCATCTCCGTAATTTCAAGGGAAATTTACCATTATGTCTGAAAACTTTGGCTCTTCCGGCCAGATACAACCACTGAGTATCGGTAACGTTGTCAGTGCTGCGGTACGGTTGTATCGTTCTCATTTGAAGACTTATCTTAACCTAGCTGCGATCGCTCACTTGTGGGTTTTAGTTCCTGTGTATGGTTGGGCAAAATATGCAGCCATCTCTGGACTAATTTCACGCTTGGCTTTTGGAGAATTGATTTACCAGCCTGAAGGTGTTCAAACTGCCAGGAGCCATATTAATCCACGTCTTTGGTCTTTTTTAAGAGTTGCTTTCCAAGTAGGTATATCTTTACTGATAATTTATATTGGATTAGCGATCGTGGGTGGTGTGCTAGGTGCGTTGATCGGAGGAGTATTAGGAGGGATATTTGGTGTTAGTACAGGTATTACAGTCATAATTGTGGGAGGAATTGTAACGGTAGTTCTTGTGCTGTTAGGACTAACCTGGTTCTACTCCCGTTGGATAGTAGCTGAAGTGCCCTTAGCGGTTGAGGAAAATATCAATGGTGGCGAAAGTGTTGCCAGAAGTTGGGAGTTAACTAAAGCCTCAGTATTTCGCATTCAAGGCATTGTTTTAGTTGGTTTTATCGTTACATTGCCGTTGGTGTTTGTATTAAACTATATACCTAGCTTATTCCTAATCAGGCTTGAGCCTGGTACTGCTATTTACTCGATTGTTAATCTTATTTCTGTGATTGGAAGCTTGATCGGTGGAGTTTTAGTCATGCCATTTTGGCAAGCACTAAAAGCTGTTTTATACTTGGACTTGCGTAGTCGGCGTGAAGGTCTAGGTTTACAATTACGAGAACCTCCCTCGCAAGATTTTCGTTAACTCAACACCTTAATCCAACTCTATTAATTTTGAATTAGTTAAAATATGCGCTTTTTTAATCGCATCACATTCCAGACTCCAGAAAGTGTAGAGTTGGAATTCACTCTAGCGGGAATCGGTAATCGGGCTTTGGCACTCCTAATTGATTATACGGTGTTGGGTGTAACTTTGCTTCTGTTTGTCCTTACTTGGAGTGTCTTCTCGACACAGCTGTTAAATTTCGTTGAATACTTTTTTAAAAATTTACCAAGTTTAGATATTTGGTTGTTAGCAATTTTCTTCATTATCGCCTTTGCAATTTACATCGGCTATTTTGTCTTTTTTGAAACCTTATGGTTTGGGGAAACTCCTGGTAAACGCTTTGCTAAAATTCGCGTAGTTCGAGATGATGGTAGACTGATCGGGCTACAACAAGCAACGCTACGTGCTTTACTGCGGCCCTTTGATGAAACTTTGTTTATAGGTGCTTTTTTAATTATGCTGGGTAGCCGCGAAAAGCGCTTAGGTGATTTGGCTGCTGGCACAATTGTAATTCAAGCCCAAACACCCCCCGCATCTTCAACATTGGTAATTTCAGAACAGGCAAAGACACTCCATGAACAGTTAGTACAGATTGCCGATTTATCACCATTGATGCCAGATGATTTTGCAGTTATTCGTGAGTATTTACAGCGGCGTGGTGCAATGTCGTTAAAGGCAAGAGCTTCACTATCTCTAAAGCTAGCCGAGCAAGTTAAAGCTATTATTAATTTAGAAAAATTGCCAAAAGCTGTTACGCCTGATGTTTTTTTAGAAGCAATTTACCTCGGTTATCAACAACCGAAATTTTAGGCTGAAGATTTTGTTTAGAGCATTGACAAAAAGCTAGGTTTACCTATAAGACAAAATCATAGGATTTATCTTTGAGCTAATTATTTTAGACAATTACTGCTAACCACTTCAACCAGCACTGTAAGCGATCGCCAAGCGCGTAATTATGGGTTCTGGCTTTCCAACTCACACACCACCAAAACCCTCAATTTCGTTACCCGCTTCAAAGCTGCATCATTGGTCAAAAACGCCTCACAACCAGCAATTATTGCCGCCGCCACCTGCAACGCATCGGGTAACTGAAGGTTATAACGTACCCGAATTCTCGCAGCTTCTGGCGCAATAGCAGCATTAATCTCCACAAAAACCACTTGTTCTTGTTGCAACACATCGACAAAAGCTTGCTCTAAGTCAGCTAACCCCAGACGTATAGCACCTACCAAGCACTCTGATAACGTTATCCCAGATGCTACTGCTGTAATGTCAGTTGACAATCGCTCAAAAATTGGATCGACTAAATCCACAAACTGCGGATTGCGTTCTACAAAATAAATTACGGGTGCTGTATCGAGAAACAAGCGAGAAACATTAGCTAATGCATCACTAATCTTCATTCTTCTCCTTGCAACAAACGTTCTCGATACTCATCTCCTTCTTATCGAGTCCGCGAAACCCATTCCTGAGCATCCTCACCCAATAGCGGATAGGGAGCCATACCCTTCAAATCGCTCCACTTGCGTTTTGGTTGGGCTTGGTTAATATGCTTTTTTATGCGCTCTACCAAATGCCCCATTACCGTCAATTGGTCTTTTGGAGTCAGTTGCTCAATCTCGCTTAAAATTTTTTCGAGTGACGAACTCATCAATCTAACCCGTTGTCAACATCTGTAAATTTTAGCGTCTTTACTCTTGGGTATATCCTAATTCTTTCAAAAAGGCAGACATAACTAATCATTAGTAGTAAGTTGTCAGTGAGTGAGTGGAAACTACTGACTACTAACTACTAACTAATTACTTAAAAAGCTAAAATCGGCCAGTCTGGTTCACGATAATAGCGTGTCATGTTGTCAAACTTTCGCAATTCAACACGATCGATCAAAAATTCTGGCAAATTCAACAGCCATTGTTCATTCAATTGAGAAAGCATGGTGCTGAAGCTTATGCGGTCTAGGTCAGACGGAACCTCCCCAAAATAGGCTAATGTAATATGGGCTGTGAAGTGATAATGCTGCTCAATACCCAAGGCAATTAACTTGGGATTTTGATAAATTGTTCGGCGAAATTGAATAATTTCCTCGTAGCAGCGTTGATCTTGAGGTACTAAACAAACGGCTATAGCTCTTGGCATCAGTATCAGCCCCAGCATTTGCCATTTAATCGGATTATTCCTATTTGTCATCAATTGTTGATATTGCTGAAACATTTCAGCTAAACAAGAATGTAACTCCTCGTCAAATTTAGGATTTTTTTCGTAGGCATCAAGGTAAGCATTGTCCCAAATTAAATCCGCTAAAGTCAGATGGAAGCTAGCAGGAGGTACAGGTACAATCAAATTACGGTTTACAGGCAACTGCAAAAGTTCCTGTTGGTAAGTCTGTAATTTGGCATAAAAAGCAGAGTTTTGTGATTCTTCTTCTGCCGGCGGAGTAATTATGGTATAGCCAGGAAAGGACGCTGCTTGTCTCAAGCCAGAATGTGGCTGAAATTTAGAAGATTCCTGAATATGCTGGGCTTGGGATCTGTAGGCTTCTGGTAGCGTCAGTCGTGCTAACCGATTTAAGTAAGTTTGATAGTTGTCGTCCAATCTTCATAGCCTCATGCTCTCACTTGATAGATTTTAGGGAAAATTACCTTGATTAAGAGAATGATTTCAAAAGTATTTAATTTTTGGAAGTGGGAAGTGGGGAGTGGGGAGTGGGGAGATGAGGGAGATAGGGGGACAAAGGGGTAAATAAAACTCCTAACTCCTAGCTCCTTACTCAGCACTCCTAATGGCCCATTCTCCATCTACTAAGAGGTTTATCTATGCCAATCTATGTTTACTGGGGTGAGGATGATTTTGCGATGGAAAAGGCGATCGCACTTTTGCGCGATCGCGTCCTCGATCCCCAATGGACAAGTTTTAATTACACTGCATTCTCGCCAGATCAAGCTGATGCTACTATCCAGGGCTTAAATCAGGTCATGACGCCTACTTTTGGCGCTGGTGGGCGCTTGGTATGGCTGATAAACACTACTCTGTGTCAGCACTGTCCAGAGAATGTGTTGGCAGAATTGGGGCGATCGCTACCTGTGATTCCCGAAAACTCATTTTTATTGCTCACCAGCCGCAATAAGCCAGATGAACGCCTCAAATCCACGAAATTGTTAAAACAGTTTGCTACCGAATTCCGAGAATTTCCCCTCATTCCCCCTTGGAAAACAGAATTACTGGTGCAATCTGTTAATCAAGCAGCCCAGACTGTGGGTGTGAAACTGACTGCCAATACTTCCCATTTATTAGCAGAATCTGTAGGCAATGATACACGCCTTCTTTACAATGAGCTAGAGAAATTACGGCTATATGTCCAAGGTAGCAATAAGCCTTTAGACATAGATACTGTTACGAATTTAGTAAGAAATACTACTCAAAATAGCTTACAATTAGCAGCAGCAATCAGAACAGGAGATACAGCTAAAGCTTTGACAACACTGGTAGATTTGAGCAATGCTTCCGAGCCGGGATTACGGATAGTTGCGACGCTGATTGGACAATTTCGCACCTGGCTGTGGGTAAAGATTATGATAGAAAGTGGGGAACGGAATCAACAAGCGATCGCTAAAGCCGCTGATATCGGTAATCCCAAACGGATTTACTTCTTACAGCAAGAAATCAAGCTGCTTTCTGTGCAACAGTTAATCTCTTGCTTACCCCTACTGCTGGAATTAGAAGTCAGCCTCAAGCAAGGAGCATCAGAAATGTCAACTCTCCAGACTAAAGTAATCGAACTTTGTCAAGTATGCCGAGGAAATTGACAATCAAATATAAAAGCTCGATCTATTGAACAGTTCCTGGAACTTCCAACTCTGAAAATAATTCAAAGTTCTTATAATATCCCTGATGTAGTTTTGTGTCACACACTATATGAAGAAAATTTCTGATTTATTTTTCCGAACTGGCCGAAAGCGAACTCTTTCGCGAGCGTTATTTTTCGGCGCGATCGCTACTGTGGGTGTCATTTCCAATGCTTTTTCATTGAGTTCTAAAGCTGACGCTCAAACTCCACCACCACCAATAGTTAACAATACTGAAATTGACAGTTACGCTCAAGCCGTGCTAGCAATGGAGCCAGCTCGTCAAAATGCTTTTGAAGAAATTAAAAAACTTATAGGCAATGGAGAAATTCCCAATATTGTCTGCAACGATTCTAATAGCATAAATGGTCTTCCAAGGAAGGCTCAAGATATTGCAGTCAACTACTGTAACCACGCTCAAAAAATTGTCGAAGATAATGGTTTGAAATTTGAACAGTTCAACAAAATTACTATAGAACTACAAAATAATACTATCTTAAAAAGGCAGGTTTACAATACCTTATTACGCCTGCAACAACCTCCTGAACCTCGGTAAGTAGGAGGACTACTTAAATCCAAACACGTGGTAAGTAAGTGGTTAATTACTATAGGAAGATTCATGACAAATATAGAAAAGGAAACAGATAGCAGCAATCTGTTGATGCCACTTACGGGTGTTTGAAGCATTTTCTTTGTATACCAATTAGATAGCTAGTACCGCAAGGTGGAATTAAAAATTAAAAATTAAAAATGAATACAGCATAAGGGTTTCGTTGATTTGGAATGATTGGTTGATTTCCGCCATGTTGTACTAGGGCTGGCGACTACTGGGGAGGAGTTTTCAGAAGTGGTAGTTTAACTGTAAACGTCGCTCCTTGTGCTGTACCTGGGCTATCTGCGTGGACAGTACCGCCATGTAATTCTACTAAATGACGGACGATCGCTAATCCTAGTCCTAATCCACCATAGATTCTAGTGCTAGAACTATCAGCTTGACGAAAGCGATCGAAAACGTAAGGAAGAAAATCACGACTGATACCAATGCCTGTATCAATCACCCGAATTTGGGCATATTTATCTGTTGTCTGTTGTTTTTCTTGTCCATTGACTACTGACAATTGCACCTCTACCCTTCCGCCAACCGGGGTGAATTTGATGGCATTGGATAGCAGATTCCAAATAATTTGTTGCAAGCGTTCGCCATCCCCAGAAACTAAATATTGAGAATTTTCACCCAGTTTACTGTCCTGTGAATGTTGATTGGTTTGGGATTGTGCTGCTGAAAATTCGAGATTTTCGTGATTAACTCTTAATTCCCAATCTGAATTTCGCGTTTCTTTTGAGGGACTCAGGGAAAATCTCAAATCGATTTCCTTGGATTGGGCGGCTAAACTAACAGTCTTGATGGCTGACTCAATGATGGGAACCAAATTACAAGTACTGACATCGAGGTGTAACTTGCCTCTAACCATCCGCGATATATCTAGCAAGTCTTCAATTAGCTGGGTTTGCGCTTTGGCGTTGCGCTCAATTGTCTCCGTTGCTCTAGCCATTTGGGTATCACTAAGCTTGCTTCGTTGCAGTAATTGCGCCCAACCAAGGATGGCATTGAGAGGCGATCGCAATTCGTGGGATAATATTCCTAGAAACTCATCCTTCATCCGGTTGGCTTCTTGTAACTGCTCAGTTTGTTGTTGCAAAGAAGCAATTAAACTAGCCCGTTCCATTGCGATCGCTATTTGGTCGCATACTGCTTGCATCATCCCTTTTTGATTGTCGGTGAAGCTCAACAGAGTGCGGCTGCCAAAAGAAAGAGTACCCAATAACCGTCCTTGGGCAATCAACGGATAACCATAATAAGCAGTAATCCCTAAAGAACGAATCAATTCTGTTTTCGGGTCAATTGATTGCTGCACATTCTCTAGAGCAATTGCATAACGCTCCTGGGCGACAGTCCCACAAACCGCTTCAGCAAATTCCAAGGACTCGATTTGCTTTGCTATCTCCTGGGAAAAGCCGCTGTAAGACTCTAGCCGCATTACCTGAGAGTTATCCTCAACCAAATAGTTAAAGTAAATATCTAAACCAATTTGGTCTCTTAGTTTTTGGTAGACGCTATCGATTAGTGCTACTGGTTGCTGACTCGATAATAAATCGTTGGCTGTGTCAAATAGTAGCTTTAGCCTTTTGTAACTTAATGAGAGGGCTTTTTGTGCAGCCTTGAGGTTGCTGATTTCTTGGAACACTAAGATACAGGTAGCCGGATGACCGTGCATTGCTGGTAAGGTATCAGCAAATACTAGTAGAGAGCGCACACCAGCCGGAGTGTGCCAGTCCACTTCCAATCCATTCAGGCGTTCGCCACGGGCAACCCGCACTCCTGGCATAAGTTCATTGGGGATGCGATCGCCAGCGGCATCTGTATAGTAGTAAGCTGTGTGATAATCTTCGGCGGGTATACCTTTGGGAAATTCGCCCCCAGCTAATTCATCAGCAGAGCGATTCGCAAAAGTTACCCGCGCCGTTCCTGGTTCGATAAACAGCAACGGTCTTGGCATCATATTTAACACATCCTCTAACCATTTTTGCTGATTTAGGAGTACTTCCTCTGCCTGTTTGCGCTCCGTAATATCTAAAAATGCACCAACGCTTCCTCTAGTTTTCCCCTCTTCGTCAAACAGGGGTGCAACGTACTCCAACAGGTTGACGATTTTGCCATTTTGATGGACGACATCGAGTTCACAATTGAGAACCTCGACACCATGAGCAGCAGAATACTGCATTGGAAGTTCTTCTGTTGAAAGTTCCCTTCCCTCGCGGTAGATTTTAAAGCTTGTCGGTTTTTCGTCCAAGGGAGCGTTGAGAGAACCATTTGTATCTGACGATATCCCCAACTGTTTGGCAAAAGCAGGGTTGACCTTGATATTTTGGCATTTTGGATCTTCGGCAATGCCTATTCCGATGGGAATTACCTCCAACAAAGTTTGTAATTCAGTAATGCGGCGCTGTAGATTCCTGTTTAGTTGTAATATTTGTTCCTGGGTCTGTTTTTGCTGGCTGATGTCGCGAGTCACCGTTGCTAAGGCAATTAATTGACCTGTGTTTTTATCTGTAACGGTGAAGATGTTGTAATCAACTGGTATCGGTTGACCTGTTTGGAGATGCCGGAAGCAGAATTCTCCCTGCCAGCGCCCTTCTGATAGCACAGTCGGCAGTATATATTTTTGGAAATAGGCTTTGTCTTTGGGCATGAAGTAATCTAATACTGCTTTTTGCCTCACTTCATCAAGGCTAGCAAGACCTACCAGCTTTTGACCTGCATCATTTATGTAGAGTAATTGACCTTCAAGGGTGGCGATGCCGATAAAATCAGAGCTATTTTCTACTACCGACACTAATTTTTGTTGCTCTGCCTCTGCTTGCTTGCGTTCGCTTAAGTCGAGGATAAAGGCTACTGACTCTTCCCGGTTTTCTCCTAGCAGCACGTAACCAACTAAAACCGAGATGTGGCTACCATCCTTGCAAATATATTCTTTCTCGTAGGGCGTACAAGTAGCGTTGGTATTTCCTTGGGCTTCGGCAACACCTTGCTCATCCAAGTATAGATACTCTGGTGGTGTGATATTGCTCCAACTTAACTTACCTGCTAACAAATCCTCCCGCGTGTAACCAATCATCCTCAGAAATTCGTCGTTTGCCTGCTGGATACCGCCATACACGTCGCCAAACAGAATACCGATGACGTTAGAATCTACAAAACTCCCTAGTTTAGCTTCGTAAGTTCTCAGTGCTTCTTGAGCAAGGTCGCGTTGATAGCTGAGGCGTTCAATAACCCTGGCACTTTGCCAAATCAAAATAGTAAAAATTACAATCAGAACGATCGCAAACACCGATACTGCAAATGCCGGATCGTATTGTCCTGCTCGTTGCCCTTCAACAATTACCCACCCTAATATAAAAGGTACTGCGATCGCGGCAACTAGTAAACGACGTGCAAGTAAGCCGCCGTAACTATCACTTGTAACTACCCTCATTAAGCCATATTCTGCCCGCGCCCACAGAATACCCATACTTAGCAAGAGGAACAACACCGCTGTATGTAACGCCATTGATGTTGTATAAGGGGCAAGTCCGTAGAGAACTTCCACTTGGTAGGCATAGCCCATCAGCACCTGAAAGGAAATTAAAGTAGCAATCAGAGCGATAATTTGGGCATACCAATAACTGCGATGGGTTGTTAGATGAATCAAAATCTGTAGGGCGACACTAATCAGTATAAAGTTCAGTGCTGTGTTCAACCCCATTCGCCCCGGATGCGATGTCGCTATACTAGTTGGCGAATCACGAAACACCAGTTCGTCAATGCCAAGATTCCAGCCAAACAGATATTGACAGAGGGTAAGCGCCGCAATTGTGGTGACAGCTATTGCACAAACCTGAGAGATTAGAAGAGTGAGTGCGGGCAAGGGAACTGTGGAACTGTGCGGGTAATTTTGAGTTGTTCTTTCCCCCCTACTCCCCCGCTCCCCTGCTCCCCTGCTCCCCTGCTCTCCTGCTCCCCTGCTCCCCTGCTCCCCTGCTGTTAAAAATAGCCACAGTGACACACCAGACAACACAAAACAAACCGCTGTGTTGACTTTCATTGTGGCAGGACTGCCAGGGAAGCCGCGCTTCAGAACTTCAATGCCAAGACACCAGCCAACTAATACCAAGCTACCAACAAAAACAGCGATCGCACTTGCGACTCTTGCCACAAGTGCATTTGTAGAAATTTTAAATCTATCTTGCAGCCGCAAGCGGTTAATCTTTAACATTGAGTGTTCTCTAACCGCATCTATCTAGCGTAGTAAACTTACGTATTTCTCACGATCTAATCATTGATGCTCTTTGTATTTTAGGCTACACTTTGTTTTATTTTTCATCTACCTCTATGCATATTTTTTCTTGCATAATTTAAAGTAGGAAATAATGGTGGCTTAAAAATCACCTTTGCGAGTATTTCAGAATTGTAGGCTATGTCGCTTACCATCATCTTGAAACCGTTGCTCTCCAACCCCAACAAGTTCTACAATCACTTCTCGCGTTGGAGGTGTCCACTTTCCAACTCTTGCTGCAATTTCCACTACTGTTTGCTTTGCCTGAGTAAATACACGGATGTTTGTTAGTGAGAAGTTATTATCTTGATACTTGCTTGTCTGTCCATCATCTTCAAATAACTGATATTCGTTGTTACCAGGCCAAATTCGTAACCGAATCTGGTCGAGTGGCGATTCATCAACGTATTGGCTGACCGGCTGCATGGGAACGATCGCACCGCTACGAACGTACAGTGGCATTGTTTCTAGTGGTGCATGAGCAAGAATGTGAATCGGGCCTTCATAGCGATCGCCACTCCACCAATCATACCAAGTGCCAGCGGGTAAGTAGACAGATCGATGCTCAACTCCAGGGCGGTAAATTGGTGCAGCCATCAGCGATGCACCTAGCAATACTTGATCGTAGAGGCTATAGGTTTTCGGATCGTTAGGGAAGTGGTACAATAATGGTCTTAAAATCGGTGCGCCCGTCGTTGCTGCTTCCCAGAAAAGACTATAAATATAGGGAAGTAATTGGTAACGTAGATTAATGTATTCTCGACAGATATTTTCAACGCGATCGCCAAATACCCAAGGTTCATGACGAGCAGTAGACATTGCCGAGTGACCGCGCATCAATGGGTAAAGCATTCCTACCTGCATCCACCGAGCAAATAATTCAGCTGTAGCGTTACCAGCAAACCCGCCAATATCGCAACCCACAAATCCCACACCCGAAAGTCCAATGTTACAAAGCATCGGCAGAGACATTTCTAAATGCTCCCACAACGATTGGTTATCCCCCATCCACACAGAAGACCAGCGTTGCACACCAGCATAACCCGATCGCGTTAACACAAATGATCGCTCTGAACTTCGATGCCGCTGTAACCCTTCATAACAAGCTTTAGCCATCATCAACCCATACAAGTTATGCACTTCTGTATGAGTGGAGGTAGGTAAATTCTCCTCTGCCCCCCTGCCCCCCTGCGGCGCATCTAGGGGAAACCAAATCTTTTCCCCATCATCGCCGAAAGGGCGATCGTTTATGGCAGGTTCATTCATATCATTCCAAATTCCTGCCACACCAATATCAGTTAGGCTTTTGTGTAAATCAGCCCACCAGTTGCTCACATCAGGACGTAAAAAATCAGGAAAAACAGCTTTCTCAGGCCAAACGTAGCCGTGGAACAACATACCATCAGCTTTACGCATGAAATAGTCGTTTTCTATGCCTTGGTCAAAAACATGATAATTACCTTCTGGTTCATACTTCACACCAGGATCGATAATTGTGACTGTTTTAAAACCATCCTTTGCTAAATCACTAATGAGTTTTGCCGCATTGGGGAAGCGTTGAGGACTCCAAGTAAACACTCGATAGCCCCGCATATAGTCAATATCCAAGTGAATAACATCGCAGGGAATGCGGCGTTGACGAAATTCCTTTGCTAGTTCCCGCACAACGTTTTCTGATTCGTAACTCCAACGGCATTGATGATAACCCAGCGCCCATTTCGGCGGTAATGGCATTCTCCCAGTTAGCTGAGTGTAAGTCTCCAGGATTTGGGCTGGTTCGGGGCCGTAGATAATGTAATAATCCAATTCACCACCACGAGTTTCCATCTTCCAAATACCTGGTTGTTCAGCACCGATATCGAACTGACTCCAAAAAGTGGTGTTAAAAAAGATGCCATAGCCTACCTGCGGGCGCAAAGCCATAAAAAATGGAATTGCCTGGTACATTTCATCAGTCAGTGAATCATAATCTAGAGCATCCGTTGTCCAGTTGGTTTTCACTTCGCTGAGTTTATCCAGAAAGCCTGTGCGTTCACCAAAGCCATAGAAATGTTCATCGGCTGCAATTTCCTTCCACCCTGCAACTGCGCCCATCCGCCAACCTATCCCCATCTCTGCATCTTGAGCAAAGGGACGATTAGCTTTGTCAAAATAGGCGATGCGACATTTTTCCCGCTGAACGCACACACGAATCTGTTCTGTTTCAATTTCGACCGTTGCTTCAGTTTCCCGCACTGCAAAAGGTGTTATTGCCCATTCTGAATCATCCAACGTCACTGCCCAAGAGCGGCGAGGCATAAATTCCCCAGTCGGTGTAAAACGCACGCGGATTAAATTCGGAGTAAGTATGCTGATGGTAAGGTGTGAGTCGCCACAGTCAAGATTAACAATATTATTGTTCCAAGTTACAGATTTTACATTGCTAACAGTTGTCCAAGGTTGGTTAGTTGTGGGTAGTTTTCCGAAATATTGCGGCATATCAGTTATTCAGCAGGTAAACACTTGTCCGCATTCATGATTACAGAGATACTCAGCCTCAAACTCTTTCTTTCGCTAGAAGTTGGTGAAAGATAAGCAAATATTTTTTACCAAGATTATTTTTGTAATGTGCAAACTTGTGCATTGGTCTTACAAGACGCGATAAATCGTGTCTCTACATCAGGGTTTAAATTGGATAATTTAAACGAATTTTCTGGAATAGGCTAATGTAGTAATGGAGATTATTTACTGTAGTACATAAGGAGGACGAACTATGACTAAGTTGCTAGCAGTCCGGGTTACTTTGACCATCCCAACTCAAAGAACACAAGGCGCAGAGATTCTGTTCAGTCCTCGTTTCTACAGGAATGAAAACTAGAATTCACAGACATTCTGGTGCGGGGAGTTCTCCTGCATAGAAGTGTCTTCCTCTGTGTAACCTTGTGCAAAACAAGTAGCACACATCGAGGAAACATCAATGAATTTGGATTATTTAGGCTGGAGTGACTTTTTTGCTCGCAGCTTTGAACCCTATCGCTTACAAGGATTTAGCGTTGGTAGGGTTGCCATTGAATACAGAAATACTTACACCCTCTATAGTGAACAAGGGGAACTTTCAGCAGAAGTTTCAGGTAAATTGCGGCATCAGGCTTCTCAACCACAAGATTTTCCCGCCGTTGGAGATTGGGTTGTGATTAGTGTCAGAGAATCTGAAGGACGAGCCACTATCAACGAGATTTTACCCAGGAAAAGCAAATTTTCTCGCAAGACTGTGGGTAGTAAAACAGAAGAACAAATTGTTGCAGCGAATATTAATACAGTCTTCTTAGTCTCAGGATTGGATGGCGATTTTAACCCAAGAAGAGTTGAGCGTTATCTCATTCTAGCTTGGGAAAGTGGTGCAAATCCGGTAATTTTGTTAAATAAAGCAGATTTGTGCAACTCTCTAGAAGAGTATTTAACCCAAGTAAAAGCAGTTGCGTTGGGTGTACCAATTGTAGTTTTAAGTGCCACCAATCATCAAGGATTGGATGCCTTAAAACCTTACTTGCAACCAGGACAGACAGTTGCTTTGTTAGGGTCTTCTGGTGTTGGTAAATCCACCATCACCAACCAACTGCAAGGTGCATCTGTCCAAGTTGTGCAACCAGTGCGGCAAGGTGATGACCGAGGTAGACACACGACAACTCATCGTGAATTGATTTTGCTCTCTACTGGCGGATTAATTATTGATACTCCAGGAATGCGGGAAATCCAAATTTGGGCAGGTGATGAAGGTTTGCAAGAAACTTTTGCAGACATCGAAACCTTGGCGCAAGAATGCCATTTTCGCAATTGTCAGCATAATAACGAACCGGGTTGTGTCGTGCAGCAAGCATTGGCTGAGGGACAACTTGATTATTCCAGGTTTCTTAGCTACCAAAAGTTACAAAAAGAACTCGACTACCTGACCCGCAAACAAGACCAGAGAGCGCAATTAGTTGAGAAAGAAAGATGGAAGAAGATTCATAAATCTATGCGAAATCATCACAAGCGCTAGTACCGCAAGGCGGAATTAAAAATTAAATTCGTGACATAGTTATTCTCAGAACTCTGACAATAACCATGTCAAAAATTACTCTTTAATTTTTTCGAAATATGTATCAAGCGTTAAGGAAAAACCGAGGTAATATTGCGACTACATAAGTATATAAAAGTAATTCTCATAGCCTCCTCCACGAAACAGTGGGAAGGGTTCTAAGAACAACTAGTAAGGGCTGCACCACATTGCTCTTTCCTTGTCAACCAACCCTTAACACCTTGATATTCGACCTGCGCCCAATCTCCCTGACAGCCTAACAATTTGACAGCCGTATTAGCAGGAATTCTTCTCAGTTTTTGGCTTTTTTGACTGCTACTAGCATAGAAATCCACACCATTAGTACCGTAGCCCCGCGTTGTTAAGCCTAACTTTGGCACAAATACCCATCCAGTTCCTTGAAAACCATTGCTAGCATTAGTAATCTGCACCCAATTTCCAGCAGCAGCAATAACATGAACTGTTTCGTTAATGGGTATTTGTCCTATAATGATGTTATTTGCACTTGCACCACTGCGCACATTTAACCCTTGGGAATCTGTATCGGTGACGTAGGCAACAATATCGCACTTTTGAGAATTACTTGATTTCGCTAAACTTATTTCACTAGCTATACCAGTATTGAGTATCACACTAATACAACTGAATGCCAATCCGATCGCTAACTTTGATGCTGGATTTTTCACTTTTTTTGTCATAATCTCTTCAAGTTTCTGGCATCAGTACCCAAGCCTGGAGTCTTATGGATATCTCCGAATATACATAAACAAATTATGGTTAACTTTGTAACGTAGTTCTATCAAAGAGATTTTAGTACTGTAATAACACTTTTAATTTTACAAAATTTAGTCCTGCGATATCTACGACGGGCGACACCTACGCTAATGGATAAAACACAATGACATCATTGAGTATTAAAATATCAGTATAGTTAACACCAACGGTAATTTCAAATTTCGACAAAGATTTATTAAATTATATGAATAATCAAATACATTCCATATCAGATAGCATAGTACAAGAAATTAATAATCTCGATAATGTGAGTATTTTAGAATTAGACAAGGAAGAAATTATTAATTTATTTAAGGCTAATGGAATTTTACTTTTTAGAGGATTTGATGTTGATGTTGATATTTTTAAAGAATTTACCAATCTCTTGAGTATCGATTTTATAAATTATGCTGGTGGTGCATTCAGTAGAAGGGTAATTAATGGAGATGAGACTCTTTTAAGCGTTAATGATTTTAAATCTGAGATTAAGTTGCACGGAGAAATGTATTATCAGCAGAATATCCCACTTATGCTGTGGTTTTTCTGTGCTAATCCACCATTAGAAGATGGTGAAACTACGGTATGTGATGGTAGACAATTTTTTAATGAAATTAGCAGTTCAACCAAAGAGTTATTCAGTAAAAAGAAATTAAAATTTAATGTTCGGATATCTCAAGAAGACTGGCAGAAAAAATACCAAACAGATGATTTGAATCAGCTAGAAGAAATGTGTCGGAAAAATAATACGCATTTGACAGTAAATGAGGATCAATCGATTCTGCTTGAATACATTTCTCCAGCTATTATCCCTAGCAGATGTGGAAAATATCAGGTATTTATTAATAGTCTATTGCCCACAAAGCAGTTAAACCCAAAGATTATTAATTTTGAAGATGATTCAGAAATTCCTGAAGAGGTTGTATCTGAACTGAATGAGATTGCTGAAAAAATAACCACGGAAATTTCGTGGCAAAAAGGCGATATTTTAATGATTGATAATACAAGAATACTTCATGGTAGAAGGTCTTTTGCTGACGATCAAAGAGATATTTATATCAGGCTATGTTCTCCAGCTTTTTCATTTTGAGATTTGATTACAGTAGGTTTCATTTGTTTAAATAATATCTGTCGTAAGATATAGCCTTGCTGTGCTATTACTGCATTATCTATCTATCACACAATACTTTTAGTTAATGGTTATTGGTGTAGATAATTGGTCTTTCAAGACGCGATTTATCGCGTCTCTACATTAGGGTTTTGTTGCTCTATCTAAACTGTATTTATCTATAACAGGTTACTTCATATCATAGCCAAACAAATTTGGGTCTACTTCTCCTAACTGCAACTCTGCTAAACCATATTCCGCCCATCGTCTCTCAACCATCGCCGCCACATCTGGGTCGGATTCTAAAGGCGAACCCCATTCATGGTTTGTTTCCGGCGGAATCTTTGTAGTTGCATCAATTCCCATCCGTCCACCTAAGCCAATCTTCTCACTGGCAAAATCCAAGGTATCAAAAGGTGTATTTGGCAGAATAAAGACATCCCGCACTGGGTCAACTTTGGAACTAATCGCCCAGACAACTTGACGCGGATCGCGAATATTTATGTCTTTATCCACCACAATTACAAATTTGGTGTAAGTAAATTGTGGTAAAGCACTCCAAAACGCTAAAGCCGCCCGTCGCGCTTGTCCCGGATATGCTTTATCAATGGAAATAATTGCCGCTTTGTAACTCAAAGCTTCCATTGGCAGGAAGAAATCGACAATTTCTGATACTTGTTGCCGCAGAATAGGTGTATAGATGCGATTTAGTGCGATCGCCATCATCGCTTCTTCTTTGGGTGGACGACCGCTAAATGTTGTTAAGTAAATCGGATTTTTCCGGTGCGTCATACACTCAAAGCGGATTAACGGCGAATCTTCCACGCCGCCGTAATAACCCATGTGGTCGCCAAAAGGCCCATCTGGTAAAACTTCTCCTGGTGTAATCGTTCCTTCCAAAACAAATTCGGAATCTGCGGGAACTTCCAAATCTACAGTTTTACATTTCGCCAACTGCACACCAGAACCACCGTAAAGTCCAGCAAACAGCCATTCTGATAAATCTACAGGGATGGGTGTAGCTGCTGCCATAATAATTAGAGGATCTACACCAAGTGCGATCGCAACTTCTAATTTCTTCCCACGTTCGGCTGCTTTTCGCAAATGCCTCGCCCCACCCCGCACCGATAACCAGTGAACCGTCATCGTATTTTTAGATTGTAGTTGCAAGCGATACACACCTACATTTGGAGTACCCGTCTCACAATCCTTGGTAATTACTAGTCCTAGCGTGATAATCTTGCCAGCATCACCAATATAAGGACGTATCAAAGGCAACTTATTTAAATCTAAATCATTACCTTGAAGCACAACTTGCTGACAAGCGGGGAAAAAGTCTCGTCCTGGTTTCGCTTTCACCACATCAAACAGCACTTTCCCAAAATCTATCGCCTGGGAAATCTTCTTCGGCGGTTTTGGCTGTTGCAGCATACTTAATTTTTTCCCCAGAGTTTCCAACTCCTCTGGATGCTGCATATTCATTGCCCAGCAAATCCTTTCCACAGTTCCCATCAAATTCACCGCTACCGGGAAGGAAGCGCCTTTGACGTTTTCAAACAACAACCCTGGGCCACCTTTTTGCAGCATCCGGTTGGAAATCTCAGCAATTTCCAAGTCTGGGTCAACTAAAGCAGAAATTCGCCGTAATTGTCCTCTTTCTTCCAAAATTTTAATGAATCCCCGCAAGTCTCTCGCCATTGTTCTAATAAAGCTGATTATTTAAGAAGTGTGAAGCGCTTTCTTATATTATGGGGCATTGGGGATTGGCCATTGGGAAGAGGCAAAGAAGAAATTTGTTCAATCATTCTCCTTTGCCCCCCCTATTCTCCCCATTGGGGAAATTGTTGGTTTCAATTCAATACAGTTCAGATAGAGAAACAAAACCCTTATGTAGAGACGCGATTTATCGCGTCTTGAAAGACCAATTATCTACATCGAATAACTCTTAACCCAAGCCTATTGGGTTTTAATTGAAAATTAACCTATTTAGTAACTTTTCTTAACTGTGTTTTCCAAAGTATTTAGTTATTGTATCTAGGGATACGCAATTATTTTTTACAAATAAGCGTTAACCCGATCAAACATGGCCAGAATATACTATACCTTCCTGGCAGGCGGGCTTGTTATATAGTCCCTGCTGGGTTTATTTATTACAAGCTTTAAGTTTTTTCTAAATTTTCGTGAGTTTGCGTTAGCGTAGATCAACTCAAACATTTTTCCAACATCATTGAACTAAGAATCCTACACTTAAAAGGTGTGAAATATTCAAGTAATAATGTTGACTTTACCAGTGTCAATATCGTAACAAGCACCAACAATTTTTAGTTTACCTTCACCGAGCAATTTAGCTAAAATAGTTGAGCTTTCTTGCAATTTTTCAGTTTGATACTGAATGTTAGCTATAACTGCGTCTTGCATATTATCACCCGTTCTGAACTTTACCCTTTCTACAGATGGTTTGATGCCTTCAATAATCAAACCAATTCTGCCAGGAAGTGGTTCGTTTTTGATTGCTTCTGCTACTGCACCGCATCTTCTATGACCCAAAACCATAATCAACTGCGAACCCAATACTGCTGTAGAATATTCCAGACTACCTATAACCGTGTCACTGACAACATTACCAGCAACTCGCACGACAAATAAATCTCCAAGTCCTTGATCGAAGACAATTTCCGCAGGTACTCTTGAATCTGCACAGCCCAATATGGCCGCAAAGGGATACTGAGCTTTCGCAACTAATCGTAAGTGTTCTAGTGATTGATCGGGATATTGACGTTTTTGATTGATAAATCTTTGATTACCATCAAGCAAGCGTCTGATGGCTTCATTCGGACTGATTGAATTAGGGTTAACTGGGTGAATATCAGCAACAGCAGTTTGCTCTATATTCCAAAAGCTATCACCAAAAGTAGTAGCTGCAATACCTACAACACTGGCGAATTTCAAGAAATTACGTCGCCCGACAAATCCATTAATTCGACTCATCAATCTACCTGACAACAACAAAGCTGTTCCCAAGAAGATATCAGGCTTAAGTAAGATGCAAGAGTACCTGATTACACGGTTTAAGAGTCATTTAATATTCGCATGATTTAGAGTGATTAAAATCCAATACAATTCAGTTAATACAAGGATATTATCTTTCAATCTATTAGTCAGTATTGAGACGATACCCCTAGCTATTTAAGAGGATGTTTGAAAAGTATTGGGCGAATATAATTAGGTAATACACAAATTTTCGTCCACGTCCGTAGACTAATCTAAAACAAGGGTTTTGTCTGTGTAGCCGCGATTTCCAATTGCCGAGGTAGTAATAAATTAAACTTTTCAAACAACCTCTAAAAGCGTAAGCGTAGCTCCTCTAGTGTTTGCTTCCTGATTCACTCAAGCACAAAGCTCTGTTCTTACATTCATTGTCAAAAGCTTGTAGTTGACTGAAATTGGTTCTCTGACTAATGATGTACTTTTTCTAGTCAAATTTAAAGTACTCCTATCTAAACTCAGGTTAGGCATCTCTTGCCAGCAGTGACGGCAGAACCAGTAGGTTTCTTGTAAACGAATGTGACGAAGCATTTGGTTGGAACAGCAAGGGCAGTTTGTCATATAATTATTGTTTTATTAAAAAAGTTAAACACAAACTAGTAGTTCGCTCTTGGCTTCACTACCAATAGCTTTAATTTATAAACAGAAAATAAAGAACTAATAAAGAAATGAAAGGAGTTAAAAAGCTTTAGAAAATATTAACAATTACTTGATTAGCGGAGAGTGGCAAGAATCGCAGGCATCGCTCACTCCCTAATATTTCTCGGTTAAGGGGAAAAAGAGAAAGAAAAAACCTTTAACCCAAACCCAGTACCCTTTTCCCAAAACCCGATTTTGAATTAAAAATGCACAAAGCGAGAAGTATTGGCTCACTCTCTAAGAGGATGTTTGAAAAGTGTTTAACTGTGATTTTAATCACCCCCCTTAATCCCCCCTTGTAAAGGGGGGAAACCAGAAAATCCAGTCCCCACCCCTTTATAAGGGGAGGGTTAGGGAGGGGTAAAAAATATTTGATACATCAATCACGACTTTTCAAACATAGTCTAAGACAGTTGATTGATACAAGAACGATTACGCCCGTTTGCTTTGGCTTGATAAAGGGCTTGATCTGCTGCCTCAATCAAATCCAAAGGAACCATATTGGGTGTTGGAATCACTGTGGCAATTCCGATACTCAAGGTGACGTGATGCTTCACAGGCGATGCCGCATGGGGAATATTTAGCTGTTCTAGAGCTTGATGAATTTTTTGGGCAACGTAAAAAGCCCCATCACTAGCAGTATTAGGCAAGATGACAACAAACTCTTCTCCGCCATAACGAGCAGCTAAATCTCTAGAACGTTTGACACTTTGTTTAAAAGCTTGGGCAATAAAGCGCAAACAATCATCTCCGGTCGCATGACCATAAGTATCGTTATATTGTTTAAAATAATCAATGTCGCATAAAAGTAGTGAGACAAAACCTTGTTCTCGTAAAAGATATTGCCAGACCGAATTAAGCCGATTATCAAAACATCGGCGATTGGCGATTTGAGTTAATTCATCTACCATCGCCATATTTTCAAGTTGGTGGTTGGCACGCTGCAATTGTTGATAAAGTTCTGATTGCTGAATAGCGATCGCTAACTGGGTTGCCAATTTCTGAAGCAGTTCATTTTCCCAAGGTTGCCACTGACGCGAGGCGCTGCAATGATGAGCAACCAAAAGACCCCAAAGGCGATCGCCTTGTAAAATTGGTACGACTAGCTTGGCTCTGACTTGCAACTTTTCCAATAACTCGATATGACAAGGAGAAAATCCGGCGGTGTAGATGTCTGGAGTGACTCTAAGTGTACTTTCTTGATAGCACTGTCCCTGTGTTTTGACAAAATAGTTGTCTGTAATTTCCATATTCAAAATCGATTGCCAACCTGCTGCTACAGACTCCGTGACAATTACACCACTCCAATCTGGCTGAAAGCGATAAATGATAACGCGATCGGTTTGCAGAAAATGCCGAACTTCAGCAACAGTTGTATTTAAGATTTCATCCAAATTTAAAGACTCGCGGATGTGTTGAGCGATCGCATAAACCATGCGTTCCCGTTCTGTTTGCTGTTGCAGGGCAATTTGTGCCTGTTTGCCAACTGTGATATCTGTAAATGATGCGACCACCGCAGATGGTTTTGATTCATCAGATTCAAACAGTGGTTGAGAATTGATTGAAATCCAAGTCAAGCTGCCATCAGGTTTGTGAACTCCCATAATCACATTAAATTGGGGTTTTCCAGTGCGTAAGGTGACAATGGCGGGGTGAGTTTCGCCTGGAAAAGAACTACCATCTTCATGAATAGCTTGCCATCGCGGATCGGTGGAAGTTCGCCCCATCATTTGATCGGCTGTTAACCCTAAAATTTTTTCGGCACTGTCATTACAGGTGGTAATTCGCCCATCTGATTGCTGGAGGACAATACCTTCTGCCATCGCTGTAATTACAGAACGATAGCGTTGTTCGCTTTCTCGTAGTGCTTCTTCTATACGCTTGCGTTCAGTAATATCAGTATGGGTTCCTAGCATCCGTAGGGGAAGACCATTTTCTGCGCGGCTCGAAATTTGACCCCGATCTAGAATCCACTTGTAGGTTCCATCTTTGCACTCGATCCGATATTCACTGACATATTGCTGGGTTTCGCCGCATAAATGCTTGCTAATCTCTTCGTAAACCCTCGCTTTATCATCAGAGTGAACCCGTTGTTCCCATTCACTGAGAGTATTTCCAATTTCATGCTCTGCAAACCCTAACATTTCTTTCCATCGTCGGGAAAAAAAGACTTCGTTAGTTTCAGCATTCAAGTCCCAAACTGCGTCGCCATTTCCTTCCAAGGCATACTGCCATCTTTCTTCACTGGTTTTGAGTGCGGCTTCGATTTGTTTACGTGGGGTGATGTCTTCAAAAATGTATAACCGCCCAAAGTATTGATCGCAAGTATCTCGAATTTGGCTGGAACAACGGCGAATCGTTCGCCCATCGACAAATGAGATTTCATCCTCAATCATGCAACGATTTTCTTCAGACTGCAACGGTTTACAAGATTCGGCAAATGCGGGGACATCGGCAATTAAAGGTATACAGTCAGGAATGATGTCATTATTTTTTAAAGCACCCAAGCGCATTTGAGCTTCTAGATGTTCAATGCCCCATATTTTACAGAAGTGGTGATTGAAATAGAGGATTTCATCGGTGCGATTGTCAACAACAAAGAATCCCAGCAAAGAATTTTCAGTCATAGAACGCAGTAAAGCTTCCCGCCAACGCAATTCTGATTCTGCACGCTGGCGTTCTTGTAGTGCAGCTTTTTGCTTGGTAATATTCTTTTCGTTGACGAGGATGACGGAGTTACCCGTTACCGGATCGCGAGTGCATCGTATATCTATCTCATGCCATTGAATCCCCTCAGTGGTCAAAACCTGAGCCTCTGTGCTGAATATCTCACCGAAATGAATCGCTTTCATCGCTTGTTGCGCAACATTAGGATCAACAAAGTGACTCAGGAAAATATTCTCAACTGACAAGTTAGGGTGCAGGGTATCCCGATAACAACGAAGAGCTGCCGGGTTTTGCATCAAAGGTACACCATCCATTGTGTAAAGCGAGATCATGACTGTGGTGTGACGTAGGGCTTCAATCGATCTCAGCGTTTTGCGATCAATCTGATTGATAAATTCTGTTGTTGCTTCAACCAGCATTGCCATTCGCCCTTGTTCAATTTGAATTCCAGAAAAGAGACAGCGAACAGAAACAGGTTTTCCTTCTGGGTAAAATATCCAGTTTTCAGTGATGGTTTTCCCTTGCTGAAATTCTTGCAAATAGCTTTGCATTCGAGTGTGAGTAGACTCGGAAATATCACTGAAGTTGCGATTGAGCAATTCCTCTCTACTTTGAGCATTCCAAATACGCACAGCGGACTGATTTGCCCACCACATATGCAAGTTTTGAATATCATAAATCCAAATTGGAGTTTGTAATCGGTCAAATGCAATCAAGTCTGCAACTGATATATTCTTCGGCAATGCTGTTCTTGTTATGATGGACTCTCTAAAATTCTTATACAGAGTTCTTTGTATTGACGTCAACTTCAACTTTGGCTGAACCGTCAAGTTTTTCAGGTTTTGATTTAGTTGCGGCGTTAGGTTTTGGCTGGATGTACTCAGTTCAAATGACTGATGAATTTGATCGGACAGTATCCTAATTTGATTGAGGATTTGCTTTAAATCAATTTTACAACCCGATAGACGATTGAACAGCATAGTAATACTATAATAACAGTCTATGTATATACACTTATTTAATGTAATATTATATTTTGGTATCTGATTTTATTCTAAATTACCCAAAACGTTAAATTAAATTCAAGCTTTAACTTGCGTACTGCAATTTATCGCAATTTTCATTTGAATGAGATACACACTAGGGATCTGTGCGTCCCTACGATTTTTTTGTACTCAAAGTAATTACAAACCCTGCTATATATTCGATGTTTTACCCATTCTTGTTTAATCTTTTAGTCAAGTAAAGTCCCAACCCAGCAATTGAGCAACCTGAGCCGGGAGGGTAACTGGATTAAAGGGTTTGGGAATTACACCTGCGACTTGATACTGTCGCAAAATTTGCGAATCCAACCATCGCGCTTTTGCACTGAGCAACACTACAGGAATAGCTTGAGTTTCTGGATGATTTCTTAGTTTATTCATAAATTCAAAACTAGCTAGATCGCGGATTGAGATATCTAATAAAATCGCATCAGGACTATGGTGTACTGCATTCTGCAATCCTTCTAATGGAGAATCTGCTGTCACCACATTCCAACCAGCTAAATCTTGGAGGCAAAATTTTACTATCTCACGGACATGCAGTTCATCATCAATGAGCAATATTGTTTTGCCGATTATATTTACCTCCTCTAGCACGTTCATTTTATTTCATATACCTTTTTGTTACAGATAAAAATCTTTTATCTGTAACCAAGAAAGATAAATTACAAAAATAAAAAACTAATAAAGATATAGATTTTGTTACACAACTTAAAAATTAATCGTCCCACCCCAGAATCTGAGTAACTTCGTTGCAAATAGAGGTGGGTTCAAAAGGCTTGGTGATAATCCCAGCAATTCCCATCTGGGCGAAATGGGCGCGATCGCTTCCTTGGACTTTTGCTGTTAAAAGAATCACTGGTATAGCTTGGGTTGTGGAATTTGCCTGAAGTTTTTCGTAGACTGCAAAGCCGTCCATGTCAGGCATAGAGACATCAAGCAGAATGGCATCAATAGGTTCTGTCTGGGCGATTTTTAGTCCTTCTGACCCTGATGCAGCTGTCAGGGTGTCCCATCCTCCCAAGTCTTCTAAACAAGCTTGCACTAATTCACGAATTCGTTCTTCATCATCCACAATTAACAATTTTTTAGTCATTTGTCATTTGTCATTGGTCATTTGTCATTTTCTTATTCTCCCCTGCCTCCCCTGCTCCTCTGCTCCCCTGCTCCCCTGCTCCTCTGCATAATTTCCCGGCAATGGCAGAGTGAAGAAAAACGTGCTGCCAACACTAAGAGTACTTTCAGCCCAGATTTGCCCACCGTGCCGATCAATAATACTACGACAGATTGCTAATCCCAAACCTGTGCCGCCTTTGGTGCGAGAATCAGAGGCATCTACTTGCTGAAATCGTCCAAAGATTGCTTCTAATTTATCTGCTGGGATACCTCGTCCTCGATCCGCGATCTGGAATAGTACGCGGTCTGTTTGCTGTTGGACACTCAGGGTAATAGTAGAATCGGCAGGCGAGAATTTAATCGCATTACCTAACAAATTAGTAAGTGTTTGCACAATGGCATCAGGAGCCGCCCAAACTTGAGCATTGGTAGGGTGGATATTAAAAGTAATATTTTGCTGATTGGCGATCGCTTGCACTACGGCTACTGCTTGTTGAATTAAATCAGACGCATTGCAGGTGGTTTTTTCTAAGACAGCTCGATCCGATTCTAAGCGTTCCAAATCGAGAATATCGTTAACAAGACGCACTAAGCGATCGCTATCGATGGCTGCAATCTCAATCATCCGCTTGAATTTGTCTGGTTTTCTGTCGTAGATACCAGTTTGTAGTAAGCCCAATGCTGCCCGAATTGCAGTTAAGGGAGTGCGGAGTTCGTGACTAACAATGCCAATAAACTCACTCTTGATCAGATTAATCTGTTCTAGTTCAGTGATATCTTCGGCAATACCAGCAATCCGAACTAACTCGCCTAGTTCATTTTTGATCGGAAATGCGCGATCGCGAATCCAACGGATTGAACCATCAGGGCGGATAATCCGATATTTTTGATCGTATTGCCCTTTTCTAATCTGTTCAATGAGTTCAATTTCGACGCGCTGGCGATCTTCTGGGTGAATTGCATCTAACCAATTTGAATAGTTGTGATATAAGTCTTCACAACTTCTTTGCCAGATGGTTTGGTATGCATGGCTCACATATAGAACTTGCTGAATTTGATTATCGGTCATCCAAAATACTGCTTGGATGTTTTCTGCCAGCTGACGAAATTTTTCTTCGCTGTCGCGTAAAGCATCTTCGATGCGTTTGCGTTCAGTGATATCTTGGTGAACCGCAACCAGAACGTTGCCGTAGTCGGGATGCCTGAATACAGAAGTCGTCGCACTAGACCAAAATGGTGTACCGTCTTTTTTAACATTTTGGACTTCATAGGTATCTTCACCATTTTCTAAAACGGCAGATAAAATGGCTCGACTTACATCTTCAGCAGTTACCGATTCGGTGACGTAGTTGAAAATCGAAACGTGCTGACCATTTAGTTCACCAGAGTCATAGCCAAACATCTCCTCAAATTTCGGATTGGCATAGACAATAACGGAATTATCAGCTCTGATTAAGCAAATGCCTTCTGCCATATTTCGGGTAATTACAGCCTGAAGCTCCAACTTATGCGCTTGTTCTAAAAGTGTGAGTTGGGTTTGTTGCTGCTCGTTCACTGTTTTTACTAAGCGATCATTCGTCTCTGTCAGTTGTGCAGTGCGTTCTTGCACCCGTTGCTCAAGTTCGGCATTGAGTTGTTGCAGGGCAATTTCTGCCTGTTTGCGCTCTGTCAATTCTGTCTGCACCTGTTCAAACAAAGCTGCTTGCTGGATAGCAATGCTTACCTGCGCTCCTAACTGCTGTAACAGAGCAATTTCTGAAGATTGCCACTCACGAGGAGCCGCACATTGATGAGCTGCCAGTAATCCCCACAATTCACTTCCCAAGGAAACGGGAACGACCAGATTTGCCCTCACCTGGAGACTTTCCAAAAATTCAACGTGACAGGGACTAATTCCGGCAGTATAAATATCAGCTTTCGCCGTGACTAAGCCTTGTTTAAAGGGTTCGACGTTCTCTTCACCAATGCAAGGGTCATGAATCTGGAGTGGTAAAATCGGCATCCATTCTGGTGCAACAGACTCAACAATCGTAGTTCCACCCCAACCTGGATAAAATTGGAAGATAGTGACGCGATCGCACTGTAGAAATTGCCGCACTTCATCGACAGTAGTTTGCAAGATATCTTGTAAATTGAGCGATCGCCGGATGCGTTGGCTGATCTCCATCACTAAGCGCTGTTGCTCAAATTGATGTTGCAGGGTTTCTTGTGCTTGTTTGCGCTCGTCAAGAGCCATCCGCAGTTGCTCGGCATTTTCTTGAGCCAATTTTTGGCTAAGTTGTTTAATCTTTTGTCTGCTGTGCTGAAGATTGCTAGTGATCAGGTTAATACTTAAAGCAACCAGTAAGAAGATACTTAACCGCAATAATTCTTGTGGTTGATAGATTAAGAATTGATATCGCGGAAGGATAAATAAATAATCAATTGCCAGTGTCGAAAGGATAACTGTAACAATCCCTGGTCGAAAGCCACCATACCAACTACTCACGATGATAGCTATATAAAAAAAAGCACCAAAAGTTCGAGATATAAATGGTTCTAACCAGAGTGAGAGTAGCAGGGCGATCGCAGCTGAACCAATAGCCACACCGTAGGCTAATAATCGCTGATAATTTCTGATCATGCTTGACTTTTCCCTGGCTGAGAGCGCCAACGCGTTCTTTGAATGCGGCTCAGTACCCGTGTCACGAGTTCTGGCCCTAGCACTGGCTTGCTGATAAAATCATCGGCTCCGGCAGCAAAAGCTTGCTGAAGAAATTCTGGTTCAATATGGGCTGTAACTACTAAAATCGGTAAATCTCCCCACTGGGCATCCTGGCGCACGACTTTGCACAACTCTAACCCGTTCACTATCGGCATTTCTAAATCTAGTACTACCAAGTCTGGAGATGTTGCAATCAGCACCTTCCAAAATTGCTGTGATTGGGAGAGGGTGATTACTTCCAGCCCCCAAGGAGTTAGTAACGCCGATAATCCAGCCAAGATTACAGGGTCATCGTCTACGATTAAAACTTTGGCTTCGGAAGTTTGAGGTTGAGGTAAGACACGAGCGATCGCCTGAAAAATCTCCTCGGTTGTCGCCGGTTTATGCAAAAATTGTCTAGCTCCTAAACGGGATACTCTCAGTCGATCTGCCAAGCTATCTCGTCCTGTAAAAACAATTACTGGGATGTTTGGCGATCGCTCTACGATCTCGCTCAATAATATTAATCCGTCTTCCTCTATTTCTGTAAAACTTAAATCCAGTAAAACAGCGTCAGGAGCTTTTAAGGAAAAAAGCGATCGGGCGGTTGCTAAGTTTGGTGCTACTTTTATCCTGATTCCCCACGAATCGGCTTCTGCCTGTAACTGCTCCGTCAGCATAGTATCATCATCAATTACTAACAACCGATGAGTTTGCTTCATCGGGACGTTTGCAGCAGTGGAAGTGACAGCCGGCTTGGTTAACTCTTGCTGTAATGCTGTTACCAGTTGCGAGAAATTAGAGATTTGCTCTGGAGATAGCAAGGAATCTTCAAGCAGCAAATGCTCTATTTTCCGTGCCAGCCGGGAACCCTCTGGATAACCGAATGACCCCATTGAGCCTGCTAGCTTATGGGCTTCACGCAATGCCCTCTGCTGTAAATCTTCATTTAAATTCCCTGCCAAGAGTGCAGTTTTTGCTTGCTCCAGCACTGCAACCTGTCCCACAAAGGAATTACGGAATCGCTCCAGCACCCGATTTACAGAAGTCATATCTTTGGGGCCGGGTTTTTTCTTCCCGTCTTGATTCGTTTCCATGACAAAGATGGAGCGATTAGGTGCAGGCTTGAGGCGATAACCCATGCCATATACCGTTTCTAGAAATTCTTCTGTCAGACCTACTGGTTTGAGTTTCTTTCGCAAGTCTTTAATATGAGTCGAAACTGCATTTTCAGTCGGTGCATCATCAAATCCCCAAAGCCGATCCAGAATCACTGCCCGACTAAAGATCCGATCTGGGTTTTGCAAAAACAATTCCAGCAGTTTGTATTCTGTGGCTGTGAGGGGAATTTCCTGCTGATTATAAGTTACTCTCCCGGCACTTTGATCTAAACAGAGATTTCCCCAAGTTAACGTAGATGATGAGATCGCCCCATTGCGTCGTAATAAAGAGCGAATTCTTGCTAGTAATGCTTCTGGATCGAAGGGTTTGATAACGTAATCATCTGCTCCGGCATCTAACCCCGCCACAATATCTGCATTAGAATTTTTCCCTGTTAACAACAGAATAGATTTACGGTAGCCTTGCGATCGCAGTTGCCGACACAAGGTAATCCCATCCAGTTTCGGAATTAGCCAGTCCAGCAAAATCAACTCATATTCAGTCGATAGCGCTAGTTCTAATCCAGCTTGTCCATTGCTTGCGATGTCGATAGTATAACGATTTGCATTCAACAATTCAAAGAGTGCTGTACTCAGTAATACGTCATCCTCTACCAACAAAATTTTCATAAGTCGTATCAAAAGAAGATGCTTATCGCACCTTCGCGATCGCCGGACACATTCTCTGCGTGGTCAAACTTTTGATATAATTTTAATATATTGTTACAAATAACACAACAATGTCCGTGCATTTGTACTATATATTTTCTGTTTGATTTCTAGCCAGTTGTGGTGAAGCGGTGACGCTTGTGCTGCATCCACCTTAAGGTGGTTTGGAGAGCGTGAACGTCAACAACTGGCCATTGGGTGGGATTTTGAGACGGGAATTGATCCCTTGTAGAATTTTCTCAATGTCCCTGTAACCCTGTTGATATATAAATTAAAACTGCAACAGAAAAACTTTGGATGCCAAATTGCCAAATGCACTCAACACAATAGACATCTTGCAAAAGTAACTTTAACGCTATATATATTAGGAGGATCAGCTAGATTTGCAATCATACCTTTTATGAAAAAAGTGAAGGTTTAAAACCTCGCCCGCAAGTGGCGCGAACGCGAGTGCGTCTCGTAGAGAAAGAATGCTTGTTTCCCCAAGGTAGCTAGAAACCCCACCCCTTGTGGGTAGCTGAATTGAATTTTGAATTTTGAATTTTGAATTTTGAATTTTGAATTTTGAATTTTGAATTGATTCATGGTAGTTCTGCACGAACTTTCAGATTTCATCGACTGCGATTTTGTGATCGCTGAGTCATCTTGTAGCTATTGGTACGAAGGGCGTTGTCTGCAAAGTGGCAATCGCCTAAAATTACCCCGCACTTCAATGTCCGAAGCGATCGCTCACGGACTAATGCAACATCTTGCCAACAATGACTATTATTCTCGTGAAGGTAAGATGTATGGAATACTATTAGTTGAACTGCCTAATGGCGAACAACGGGTACTAAAAGCTTTTTCTGGTCTTTTGAATGGTTGCAGTGTGGTTGAGGGCTGGGTGCCACCAATTCCGGGAAGAGATGAGGTTGCTTTTGAGGAAACCCGTACTTTGGCTGAGTTGGACGCGATTAAGCAAGAAATTATTACCTTAAAGCAACTAACCGAACGCCAGCAATATGAAATGCTGTCTAATGACTTTGAGCAACAGTTACAAGCAATGAGCGATCGCCATCGCTATTGCAAACATCAACGACAAGAAAAACGTCAGCAAATCTGCAATACACTCACAAAAGAAGCCCTTGAACAACTCGACGAAGAAAGTCGTCAGCAGGGAATTGAGCGACGACAACTTAAACGCCAGCAAAATGCCATATTACAGCCCCTACAACAGATAATTGCAGCGGCGGATGCGCGAATTAGTGAACTGAAACAACAGCGTAAAGCATTGTCGCGTCAATTACAAACTCAGATGCACGCTAGCTACAGCCTGACTAACTTTTCCGGGCGATCGCAATCATTGCAAGAATTGATGCCAGGAGGTTCGCCCACTGGTACGGGTGACTGTTGTGCCCCAAAGCTGTTGCATTATGCGGCAACACATAATCTCAAACCCTTAGCAATGGCAGAATTTTGGTGGGGTGCATCTTCCGTAAATCAGGATAAAATTCCGGGAGAATTTTATGGAGCCTGTGCCGAGCGATGTCAGCCATTAATGGGGTTTTTGCTCTCAGGGTTAAGACCTAACCCCCCAGCCCCCTTCCCTGCAAGGGAAGGGGGAGTAAGAAGCCCCTCCCCTATCAGGGGAGGGGTTTGGGGAGAGGTCACTTTACCTATTATTTATGAAGATGAATGGCTGATTGCTGTCAACAAACCTGCTGGGCTACTTTCGGTACCTGGTCGTTATCGCGATCGCCAAGATAGTGTCTTGAGTCGCTTACGTAATTTGTTAGCTGATGGTATGGCACTTGTATCTGTGCATCGCTTAGATCGAGAAACTTCTGGGATTTTGTTGTTAGCACGCGATCGCCAAACCCATCGGCAACTCAGCCAGCAGTTTCAGCAACGCCAGGTTCACAAGGTTTATGAAGCCATACTTTCCGGTGTTTTGACAGTTGAGCAAGGTAAAATTGAACTGCCATTGTGGGGAGATCCTGAAAATCGCCCTGAGCAAAAAGTTGATTGGCAGCAAGGTAAACCCAGCTTGACACACTTCCAGGTAATGGCGAGAGAAGGAGACTACACCCGCGTAGAATTTACGCCACTAACAGGACGTACTCATCAGTTAAGAGTTCATGCTGCTGATACGCGAGGACTTGGGATAACTATTTTAGGCGATCGCCTTTATGGATGCCGTGCAGTTACTAGTCGGTTACATCTGCACGCCAGAGAACTTCGCTTCGACCATCCGCAGTTAGAAAAAACCCTGCATTTACAAGCAATTACGCCATTTTGACGAGTCATATTACAGCAGATTTCAAGTTGGTGAGGTACACAAGCTAAGTCTGTTACCTGTTTTACTCCTGAATTCTGCTGTATATCAGCTTAATTCCTTGAAATCCCAAGAAACCCAAAGAGGTAAAACTAAGCTTTATCTCCCCTAACAGCTAGCCTATTGCTTTTTAAATTTGTATGTGATAATTTCTGCTTGTAGTTAATTCAACGGTTATCCGACCGATTTATAGTAGTTACAGAAATTAATATAACTGCTAAGAGGCTTCCCAATAAAAATATCCAACTAGAAATGATTGTGAGACACCCCACAAAATTGGATGATTTATTCCTTGGAAATAACCAAATGAGCGTTAAAGACGAGAGTTATGGAGTTGATCTCTAGATTCTCATTCTTGTGTTCTCCTTTTATAAAAGTAGCAGGGGAGCAGAGGAAAAGTTGCATACAGTACGTTTTTCCCCTCTGCCCCTCTGCTCCCTGCCTCCTGTGCCCAGTCCCCAATCCTAATCTGGCGATCGCAAATCTAAAATTCAAAATTATATGACTAAAGTATTCATTCTCGATGCAAACAAACAACCGTTATATCCAGTACGCATCAGCCATGCTAGGCTGCTATTGTCACAAGGTAAAGCTACTGTATTCCAGCGATATCCTTTTACTATCATTCTGAAGGAGTCCCTTTCTCATCTAAAACTTGAGCAACTTGGCTTTAAAATTCATCCTGGTATTAAAATAAATCGTAATTCGTAATTCGTAATTCGTAATTAGTTAATCTTAGTCGCCTCCTAAACAGAGGAATTATAGATGACGAACCACACTATTTTAGAACCGTTACCAGAAGACCAATGGTTTATTGAGAGCCAGGAACTACGATCCTTTGTAGCAACAGTGCGGGAAATTAGCGCTAGCACTGTTGACGATCGCACACAAACTCTCGCCAAACTAGAACCCTATTTTCAAGAACTCCTTGCTCAACAGGAATGGCTACCGGAAGAGTTTGCCCAAGTCAATCCCGAAAGCCGGATGGGTGGCGGTATTGGTCAGTGGCTGCTTTATCGCGCTAAAGACCGTTCGCTGTCAGTATTCAGTTTGGTAATTCCCCCAGGTTCAACAACTCCCGTCCACGATCATCTAGCCTGGGGCTTGATTGGTTTATACAAGGGTAATCAAGAAGAAACAGTCTATCGCCGTGTAGATAGCGGTGATGACGAAGGACACGCACAATTACAAATAACTGAAGTGCGTAGCCTTCAACCGGAAGATATCTACTGCCTCTTACCCCCAGATGGTGATATCCACGCCGTCAAAACCACATCCCAGAGCGCATCTGTATCCATTCATCTCTTAGGTAATGATACTGGTTGCGTCTGGCGCCACCAGTTCATCCCAGCATCTCACAGCGTCAAATCCTTTCGCTCTGGATATTCCAACGCTCCCTGTAAAGAGGAAGAGGAAAAAGAACATGCCCAAGTACGATAGACCAAAACTCCCAGTATTCGAGCGAGTTGAAGACGAACGCTTGCACCGTAAGCAACGCCTCGCCGCTGCCTTTCGCTTATTTGGTAAATTTGGGTTCAGCGAGGGAATTGCAGGCCATATTACGGCTCGCGATCCTGAGTTTACAGACCATTTTTGGGTCAATCCATTCGGCACATACTTCGGTCATATCCGAGTTTCTGACCTGATCTTGGTTAACAGAGAAGGTGAGGTGGTTAAAGGCGATGCTGAGGTAAATCAAGCTGCTTTCGCCATCCATTCTCAGATTCATGAAGCTCGACCTGATGTCATCGCAGCAGCTCACGCTCATTCACTTTATGGTAAAGCTTGGTCTAGTTTAGGGCGTCTCCTTGACCCCTTGACTCAAGATTCTTGTGCTTTTTACGAAGACCATGCCCTGTTTGACGATTTTACAGGTGTTGTTTTAGAAACTTCTGAAGGTCAGCGACTGGCGCAAGCCTTGGGGCCAAAGAAAGCTATTATTTTACGTAACCACAGCATTTTAACTGTGGGACATACAGTTGATGAAGCTGCCTTTTGGTACATTAGCTTAGAGCGATCGTGCCAAGCCCAACTGCTTGCTGAAGCTGCGGGTAGACCAACTAGTATCAAACACGAAACAGCCCGTTTAACACAAACTCAAGTGGGGTCACATATCAGTGGGTGGTTCAGTTTCCAGCCCCTTTACGATCGGATTGTGCGCGAAGAACCTGATTTGCTAAATTAGTGCTGTGTTTTTTGGTATTGGGATATTAAAAATTCAAAATTCAAAATTATTCGTGCCGCATCTCCTAGAGAAGAGAGTTACATAAGAGGATTTAAACCCTGACTGTAGCTTGCTTAAGAGCAGGGTAACTGAACTGAGCGGAGTAGCTCCAACTCCGCCTCCCAGATATTTATTGTCAATTTAATCTAAATTTATTTATATACTCCGGTAAACCTATAAGTTTATAGTATTGCTATAGTTCAGAGAAATCATTTTGATGATTAACCAAATCTTTCGCCGCTTAATTCCCAAGTGGATATCGTTGATAAAATTCAAGAATATCCCCTTTAACAACCAGCATAAATTAATCTTTTCTTCTCTTTTGCCAACAGTGGGGGCTTTTGTTACAGGTCTTTGTTTGAGCCTGCTATTTGCTGCTTGTTCATCGACACCGATTGTTAATGCTCCTAATCCCAGTGCCACATCTGTTAGTAATTCTGCTTCTAGTAAAGCAACAGTAGTCAGATTTGGCTATCAAAAATCGACCATTTTGCTGAGAACTAAAGGTGTTTTAGAAAAGCGTTTAGCGCCAGAAGGTATTACTGTACAGTGGACTGAATTTCAAGCGGGGCCACAACTACTAGAAGCGATGAATGTGGGCAGTATTGACATCGGCCCCGTAGGAGAATCACCGCCAATATTTGCCCAAGCTGCGGGAGCATCACTAACTTATGTTATTGGTACTGCGGCTACTCCGGCTAGTTCCGCAATTCTTGTTCCTCAAAATTCGCAAATACAAAAAGTTACTGACTTGAAGGGCAAAAGAGTTGCCTTTCAAAAAGGATCTAGTGCCCACTTATTGTTAGTCCAAGCTTTAGAAAAATCTGGATTGAAATATACAGACATTGAACCTAAATATTTGGCTCCGGCTGATGCCCGTGCTGCATTTGTAAAAGGGAGTGTAGATGCTTGGGTAATTTGGGACCCATTTTATGCTGCGGCTCAAGAGGCAACTAAAGCTAGAGTCTTGATTGATGGCACAGGGATTAATAAACAGGGAGGATATTATTTGATGACTCGCAAATTTGTTACTGAAAATCCCCAAACTGTCAAGGCAATAGTAGAGGAAATTCAAAATCTTGAAGAATGGTCTAAACAGAATCGAGAAGAAGTAGCTAAAACTCTCGCCCCGGTGTTAGGAATTGATGTAGAAACGATGAAAAAAGCAACTAATAGGCGGACTTTTGGGATTGTACCAATTGACGACAATTTGATAAATCTACAACAAGGTGTTGCAGATACATATTACAAATTGAAGTTAATTCCCAAAAAGGTAAATGTGAAGGATGCAGTGTTGACAAAAGAAGAATATGCTGCATTTGCACCAAAAACTTAAACTAGTACAATGAATCGGCTGTAGGGATGTACAGATGTATCTCCCTACAAATGGGATTGATGTTAGTAATAAAACAACTGACAATTTTGGAAATGTAAATCTTGGAATTGATTATGACTAATCCTACAGAACTACTGCGATCGCGTTACGGTGAAATTCCCTTCAACCCCGAAATTGCATGGAATGATTCACTAACAGCACTACTATCTCACCGTTCAATTCGGTCTTATCTATCTGATCCTTTACCACCGGGAACTCTGGAGTTGCTAATTGCAGCCGCCCAATCTGCATCTACTTCCTCTAATTTACAAACCTGGAGTGTGGTAGCAGTCGAAGATCAACAGCGCAAAGAGGAGTTATCCAAGCTGGCGGGAAACCAAGCACATATTAAGCAGGTTCCTTTATTCTTGGTTTGGTTAGCAGATTTGGCGCGTCTAAGTCACGTTGCTGACAGTCGCGGCATATCTCATGATGCGCTGGAATATTTGGAAATGTTTGTGATGGCAACAATCGATGCAACGTTGGCGGCGCAAAATGCAGCAGTTGCGGCTGAGTCACTTGGTTTAGGAACAGTATATATCGGCGGAATCAGGAACCGCCCGCAAGAGGTAGCACAGATATTGAATTTGCCCTCCTCTGTGTATGCTGTATTTGGGCTGTGTGTGGGCTATCCAAATCCTGAAGTAGAAGCAGCAATTAAACCACGCTTACCCCAGTCAGCGATACTGCATCGTGAAACCTATAAATTAGCAGAACAAGAAGAAGCGATCGCTCACTACAACGACATCATCAAAGAATTTTATACTGAACAAAAGATGAATATTGCTGGTGATTGGTCAGAACACTCAGCCCAGCGCATCGCCACTGTAGAATCATTGAGAGGACGCGATCGCTTGCGTGAAGTCCTCAATAACCTTGGCTTTAAATTATTGTAAACAAGAAGAATCAAGATTATGGATTTGCAACTCCGTGGCAAAGTTGCCTTAGTGACAGCTGCTAGTAAAGGTTTGGGCAAAGCTACAGCGAGGCAATTTGCCCGTGAGGGTGCAAAAGTTGCCATCTGCGCGCGCAGTGAGTTAATTGACAAAACGGCTGCGGAGATTGAAAGCGAAACAGGTACAGAAGTGCTATCTCTGCGTGCCAACGTTACCAGTCAAGAAGATATTGAACGAGTAATTAATGCCACAGTAGAAAAATTCGGCGGGTTGGATATCCTCGTTACCAACGCCGGAGGCCCACCTGCTGGTACTTTTGACGATATCGATTTGGCAACTTGGGAAACTTCGCTCAACTTGACTTTGCTGAGTGCGGTACGTCTGGTAAAGTACGCTCTACCTCACTTACGCCAATCTACCGCACCAGCAATTCTGACCATCACCTCAACCTCAACTAAACAACCAGTCCAAAATCTGGTTTTATCTAATTCCATTCGATTAGCAGTGATTGGTTTAACGAAAACTCTTAGCCAAGAACTGGGTAGCGATAAAATTCGCGTCAATAGCATTTTACCAGGCTGGACATATACAGAACGGGTGGAAGAATTAATTAACGCCCGCATCGCTAAAAATGGTGAAACTAAAGAAGCAGAAATTGCTAGAATCAATGGGACAGTCCCTTTGGGTCGTATGGGGACACCAGAAGAGTTTGCCAATGTTGCAGTATTTCTGAGTTCACCAGCAGCCTCATTTGTGAATGGAGTCATGCTGCAAGTAGATGGCGGAATTATTCAAAGTACATTTTGAGTGGCTTGATCCATCGAACAGAATTCAGAATTTAGAATTAATTCTGTACGACTGGCGTATAGCATAGCGGTAGTGAGTCATCCAGCGTCGGGCAGTTTTCCTCCTGCCCCCTGCCCCCTGCCCGGTTGTTGAGCGTAGTCGAAACACTGCCTTCCTCGATAAAAACTAACTTTGACTACTTTCATCATTTTTTCAAATGTTCTAAATAGACAGCAACCAGTATCATAATGCTGTTACATCTTTGTTAAGAATAGTTACAAGCTCTTAACACAAGGAAATATTTCTGATGGAAGTCTCACTTGAAAAGAATGCACCACATCGGGTTGTTATCGTTGGTGGCGGCTTTGGTGGACTGTATACAGCAAAAGCTTTGAAGAAAGCAAATGTAAATGTTACTCTCATTGATAAACGTAACTTTCACCTATTTCAGCCGCTTTTATATCAAGTTGCCACAGGTACGCTATCACCTGCTGATATTTCTGCACCATTACGATCTGTATTCAGCAAAAGCAAGAATACAAAAGTGCTGTTGGGAGAGGTAAATGATATCGATCCAAAAGCGCAACAAGTTATTTTGGGTGATGAAGTAGTACCTTATGACACATTAATTGTTGCCACAGGTGCTAACCATTCCTATTTTGGTAAAGATAACTGGAAAGAATTTGCTCCTGGCTTGAAAACCGTTGAAGATGCCATAGAAATGCGTCGCCAGATATTTTCGGCATTTGAAGCGGCAGAAAAAGAAACCGATCCCGAAAAACGCCGTGCTTTGTTGACTTTTGTGATTGTCGGGGGTGGGCCCACTGGTGTAGAATTATCCGGTGCGATCGCAGAATTGGCATACCAAACTCTTACAGAAGATTTCCGTAGCATCAACACCTCAGAAGCGAGTATTTTACTATTGCAAGGGGGCGAGCGCATCCTCCCACACATTTCACCAGAATTATCGAAAGTAGCAGCAGAATCTTTGCAAAAGTTGGGTGTGGCTGTCTACACTAACACCAGAGTGACAAAGATTGAAGATAACATCGTTACTTTCAAGCAAGGCGATGAATTGACAGAAATTACCTCAAAAACTATCTTGTGGGCAGCTGGTGTTCAAGGTTCGCCTATAGGGAAAGCCCTAGCAAAAAGTACAGATGTAGAGTGCGATCGCTCAGGACGTGTGATTGTAGAACCAGACTTGTCTATCAAGGGTTATAAAAACATTTTTGTAGTGGGAGATTTAAGCAACTTTTCCCATCAAAATGGTAAACCCTTACCTGGTGTTGCACCTGTAGCCAAACAACAAGGAGAGTATGTAGCTAAACTCATTAAACGCAGGCTTAAAGGTGAGACTTTGCCACAATTTCGTTACAATGACGTAGGTACTTTGGCGATGATTGGGCAAAATTTAGCTGTTGTAGATTTAGGCTTAGTCCAACTCAAAGGTTTCATTGCTTGGCTCTTTTGGCTAGTAATTCACATCTACTTCTTAATCGAGTTTGACACTAAAATAGTAGTAGCAATTCAGTGGGCATGGAATTATATTACTCGTAATCGTCGCTCTAGATTGATTACAGGTAGAGATGGTTTTGTAGAAGCAAAAACTGTTAACAAGAGGGTGCAAGAGCCTTCTGGGACACCTCTTTAACTTCAGGGTTCGCACCCGATAGTACTCATATCGTGTCCTGCTAAAGACTTATCATTTAGACAGCAGGGGAGCAGGGGAGCAGGGGGAAAGAGGCTGTGTAGCGAACACTATAAACCCTTTAAATTATTTACTGTCATAGCTGGCGATCGCAACAATCGTAGACAAAGGCACTTCCGCAAAATACTGTTGCTGAAATTGTTCTTCTCGAACAGCAGCTAAAAATCGTGCAACTGCTTCGTCAGCAAAGTTTTCGGCATTATCGTTTGGATTCCAGGTGAATTGTAAAGAACGGTCTTGTCGTTGAACTGTGAACCCTAAGTATTTTAAGGCTTTGATGCCGACAAGTAAGGTTTGGTCACTGACGCCGATTTTCTCTAAAAGTTGTCCGCGGGTAACTAGTTGATTTGTGCGACTGAGATATTTGGCAATTCCAACAAGAGTCAGCCAAATTTGATTAGGTGGTTGATGGTTAGGTTTAGACCAAGCGATCGCTAATTGTTGCTGATTCTCAAGCCCAGACTTAGAGCGGCTGATCGCCAAACATCGCCGCAACCACATACGTAAATCATCCCAATTTGTGGGACAATCTTCGATAATTAGTGCTGAGTGCTGAGTGCTGAGTGCTGAGTGTTCCTGATTCCGTAAGTCTAGGATGAAGGGTGTTAGCGATAGCGGGGCATTGAGTGCTGAGTTAGCAGAAGAACGCACGGCAATTAATCTGATTTCATAACGTTTTTTGAAGGTGTTGTAGTCTAGTTCTGCTATGCAATCACACCTTCCTACGGGCAATTCATCTTTATAGTGTCCCCACCATAAGCCAGGAAAAGCACTTCTGCTAGAATCATCCCGAATATCAAACTCAGCTTTAATGTACTGTACCTTTTTCCCTTGCCAATCCTGCTGATTGCGATGCCAAGAATTTTCAAACCAGCAGTTTTGAATTAGCAATTTCGGAACAGGATTACCCATTCCACAAGGTTCTAGCAGTTTCAGTTCCAAAAATAACTCTTTCCCCAAGTCGGCTACCGTTACCGTCAAGTCTGCTTGCACGGTCGGCGTTAGAGTTGTACTACCTAAAGATTGCCGCAACTGCTGATTAATCGCCGCCGTAAATAAAGGAATATTCTCCACCAACAAACTCAAACCAGCTGCAAAGGGATGTCCCCCAAAGCGATGTAACAAATGTGCTTGCTCTTTCACCAGCTGGTATAAATCGACAGAATTCACCGAACGAGCGGAACCACGAGCTAATACGAGTGCTGAGTTTTGAGTGCTGTTAGCGTTAGCGGGGCGTTCAGCCCGTTCTGAGTTAGAAGATAAAGAAGTAATTTCTCCCCCTGCCCCCTGCTCCCTGCCCCCTGCTCCCTGCTCCCCTGCTCCTTCCGTACTCAACAAAATCGTCGGGCGTCCTGTTTCTTGTGCTACCTGTCCCGCAACTAAGCCCAATACACCCGCAGGCCATTGGGCATCTTCTAAGACAATGACGCTGGTGGTTGATAAATCTAATTGGGTAAGTTTTTGCGCTACTTGTGCTTGCACATCTTTTTGTAAAGATTTGCGGCGGGCGTTGGCGAGTTCTGTAACTTCGGCGAGTTCGTTACAACGTTTGACATCGCGACTAGTTAATAATTCCACGCAGAAACTAGCATCACCTTGGATGCGACTAACGGCGTTAATTCTTGGTCCCAAACCAAAGGAAATATCTGTGGGGCGATCGCCACTTTTCTGGCACAATTCTAATAATCTTCCTACCCCTGGCCGCCGCCGTGCTGCTGCTGGCTGTTTAAAATCTTCTTGCAGTCGTTGAATTCCCATCTGTGCTAAGTAGCGACAATCTCCACTTAACTGCACTAAGTCGGCAATTAATCCAACTGCAACTAAATCTAATAAATCCTCCAACGGATATTTTGCAACATTGGGCAGACTTTGATATAGTGCTTCCACCAACTTATAAGCTACCGCCACCCCAGAAAGATTAAATAACTGATGTTCCTTTGGAAAATAGCGAGGATTGATAATCGCTGCAACCGGTGGGCGTTCGGCTGGTAAAGTGTGATGGTCTGTAACTATTACATCTATACCTAGCTGTTTGGCATAAATAATTTCTTCAACATTTGTGCTACCTGTATCGCAAGTAACAATTAATTTGCAACCTTGTTTTGCTAAGTTATCAATTCCTTGATTATTAAGTCCGTGAGATTCTTTCAGGCGATTGGGAATGTAGTAAACTAACTGAGTATTTTGAGCGAAAAACTGTCCCAATCCATCCCAAAGTACCGATGTAGCGGTAATACCATCGGCATCGAAGTCTCCCCAAATGGCGATTTTCTCTTTAGTATTATATGCTTGTTGCAAGCGTGCGATCGCTAGATGCATTTCTTGCCCAAACTCAAGGGGACTTGCTGGTTGATAAACTTTATAGTTGATAAAAGCTGTTAATTGTTGACGATCTTTAATACCCCGTTGCCACAACAACTGCGCTGCATACAGTCCACTTGATGCAGGTGTATACTGTTTCACTGCTTGGATAAACCACTCTGGTGGTTGTTCAGTTGCTGTTATAGTCCACTGCTGTTGTTCTGGCATACAAACAAAGTTAGGATTTAGAAGTTAAAACTCTTCAAATACAATGATAATTTGTAAATCTGTGAAGTTGACTTTTAGAAGAGTCAATACTGATAATACTGTTAATCTCTTCTAACCTCTTCACCGGAACTACTGTGAGTGTTCAATTACTAAATGAAGTTTTGATTGATATAAACGTCAGGTTTGTGGCAACAATCAAAATTGCCGTTGAAGTTACATACCAAGTAAACGCTGACATTATAATTTATAATAAGTTGAAGCAATTTTAAAACAATACAGTTGAGAATAAGCAACAAAACCCTCATGTAAAGACGCGATTTATCGCGTCTTGAAAGACCAATTATCTACACCAATAATCCTTAACTGAATCGTATTAAATTTTAGGATTGCTGCACTTATTTCATTGTTGAATTTTTAATATCACCAATCAACTCATCAATCCTTGATTGAGTAGTGTTCCAAGAACACATAAAACGTACTCCTCCCACACCAATAAATGTATAAAACTGCCAGTTTTTGGCTTTTAAGCTGTGAATGACTTCTTCAGGTAATTTCACAAATACGGCGTTGGCTTCTCTAGGAAACATCAAGTCAACGCCTTCTATATTTAATAGCTGATTTTCTAAGTATTCAGCACATTGATTAGCATGTCTGGCATTTTTTAGCCAAGCGCCAGTTTCCAATAAACCCAACCAAGGAGCAGAAATAAACCGCATTTTTGAGGCTAACTGACCTGCTTGTTTGCATCGATAATCAAAATCCTCTGCTAATGCTTTGTTGAAAAAAAGAATGGCTTCACCTAATGCCATTCCATTCTTGGTGCCACAAAAACACAATACATCCACCCCAGTTTTCCAAGTAATTTCAGCAGGACTTTTATTCATAGCGGCAACTGCATTTGCAAAACGAGCGCCATCCATGTGAATCTTTAAGTTATATTTGTTTGCAACTTCTTTAATACTTAAAAGTTCTTCAATAGAATATATAGTTCCTAATTCAGTTGATTGTGTAATGCTAATAACTTTAGGTTTAGGATAATGAATATCAGTGCGTTTGGTGACAATTGACTCTATAGAGTCTGATGTTAATTTGCCATTTTTACCGTGAGCAAGTAGCAGTTTAGAGCCATTAGATGCAAATTCAGGTGCGCCACATTCATCTGTTTCTATGTGAGATGTTTCATGGCAAATGACGCTGTGATATGACTGACAAAGAGCAGCTAAAGATAAAGAATTTGCAGCTGTGCCGTTAAAGGTAAAAAATACTTCACAATCAATTTCAAAGAGTTCCCGAAAATAATCTGTTGCTTTTTGAGTCCATTCATCATTTCCATAAGCTGGAACACTACCTTGATTTGCCCTAATCATATATTCCAGTGCTTCAGGACAAATACCAGAGGAATTATCACTTGCAAACTGTTCTAATTGGCTACTCATAATTTCTACTTTGATTTTTAACAGTAATTGTTACAATACTAGTAAATAATTTTCGACTTTGCCAAATGCATTGGCGAGTAATGCTATTAAATCAAAACAGAATTCAGGTGTTAGGAGCCAGAATTCAGTTGGCTATTTTGTGCCCCTAGCGGATGAATCAAAGGGTTTAATACCCGCACTAAATCTTGTCTTTCAGAGACGCAGCGCAAACGATTTAGTGATGCAACAATTCAGTGGCTGGTCTAAATCCCCGACTGATAGCGCAACGGAGAGCGAGTCCGCGGTAGCGAGTATAGACGCTAAGGGCGATAGCGTAGCGTTAGCGAGTCTTCTCCCAAGGGGAGACGCCAAGGGCGAACGAGCGTCGCGTCTAGATTCTGACTTCTAACTTATTCTTCAATTAATAATTCTGCTAATTCCAATAACTTTGGATAGCAAGAGGCTAATTTTTTATAACTATAGTTAATAATTAATGAAAAACAAGGTTTTTGACTTATATAAAAAATAGCGAGTCTAATCCTTTTGATTTTCACAACTTAAATCTGATTTTTCTATTTTGTCTCAACCTGAGTTGTTATAAAGTTAAGTAGGATCTTAATAATAGATAAATGACTTTGCTGATGTGTACAGAAAACTGGAATCTTATGTTGACATCACTGAGATGTTTAATTACTACGGTGTCTTCGTCAGCCTTGTGTTTAGGGTATTTTGAGACGATAAACATCGCAAATAACTAAATATTATGCTAAAAAAATAAAGTTTGCTAATCAGAATGCTAATTATGTACTTATAATATACTATACAATAATAATTTTTTACTAAGTAAGTATGAAATCACTATTTGGCATATTTGTCCTTTGTTAGTTCTCAGTAGTCATTTGTTTATTTTCTACTGACTAATGACCAATGATCAATGACCAATGACTAATAACTAATGACTGAACCATTGATTGAACTGAAAGGTGTTTCTAAGTCCTTTGGTAGCCATAAAGTTCTAGATAATGTAGACTTGACCGTTTACCGGGGAGAAGCACTGGGTATTATTGGGCCATCAGGGACTGGGAAATCAACCATCTTACGAGTCATGGCAGGGTTACTTAGTCCCGATGAAGGAGAAATTTATGTGCAAGGAGTGCGGCGAGAGGGTTTGATTGAGGATGGCGGACAGCAGGTTGGCATTGGTATGGTGTTTCAGCAGGCAGCCCTATTTGATTCGCTGACAGTGGAGGAAAATGTGGGATTTTTACTTTATCAAAATTCAAAGCTGCCGCGATCGCGCATCCGAGATTTGGTAGAAGAAAAATTGGAGATGGTAGGTTTACCAGCAATAGGCCACCTCTACCCAGCCGAACTTTCCGGGGGAATGCGCAAACGGGTAAGTTTTGCCCGTGCGATTATGTCTAACCCTGATAATCCCAGTGAAGGGCCAGAAGTTCTACTATACGACGAACCAACGGCCGGACTCGATCCCATTGCCTCGACAGTAATCGAAGATTTAATCCGCCACTTGCAATGTTTACATGGAGTTTGTAGTACATACGCCGTTGTTACCCACCAGGACAGCACTATCCGCCGTACATCTGATAGACTTATATTTCTCTATGAAGGTAAAGTGCAGTGGCAAGGTACAGTTAGTGAAATATACAACACAGAACATCCCTTGATCAGACAATTTATCAGTGGAAGTGTTCAAGGCCCGATTAAAGTCGCCGGCTAGAAACTTAAAAGCCAGGAGTAAAGAGTTAAATTTAACTACTAACTCCTAACTTTTAACTCCTAATTGGTTATTGGTTGTTGGTGGAGGCAAAAAAATGCGAGGTCTTATGACAAGCCGCTTCGCGTCTGGGCGAACATTTAGAGAAGGTTCTGTGGGGTTATTACTCCTGCTAGGACTAGGGGTATTTGGCTTACTCTTTCTGTGGTTAAATCGATTCACCGCTGCTGGCCGTTCATACAAAATTATTGTCGAATTTGCCAACGCTGGCGGTATGCAAAAGGGAGCAGCAGTTCGCTATCGTGGCGTTAAGGTAGGAACTATTTCCCACGTTCGACCAGGCGCAAATGCCATTGATGTAGAGATTGAAATTGCCCAAGCTGACCTCATTATTCCCCGTAATGTTGTAGTGGAAGCTAATCAAAGTGGATTAATTAGCGAAAGTATTATCGACATCACACCAAAAGCAACCTTGCCTGCTGGGGTTGTGACTGCTAAACCCCTAGATAAAAGTTGTGATACCAGCCTCATAGTCTGTAATGGCTCTCGGTTAAAAGGTCAGGTTGGTATCAGTGTTGATCAACTAATTCGTAGTTCAACTGAGCTAGCCGGTGCTTACAATGATCCAAAATTTTATAGAAATGTCAATAGGGTTCTAGAAACTACCACAGGCGCAGCATCAAGTTTTAGTGAGCTAAGTCAGGATTTACAAGGTTTGACCAAAAGCTTACAACTACAACTTAGTACCTTTTCCGCTACGGCTAATTCAGTGCAACGGGCGACAAACCAACTTAATACATCTGCAAATCAAACAGTCAATAAATTCGGTGCAACTGCAACTCAAGCAAATCGATTGCTGAACAACCTGGATAATTTGTTGACAACAAATCGTTCGACGCTCGTTGGTGCATTGAACAATATCACCGAAACCAGCAACCAATTGCGTGTTACAGTCAGTAGCTTATCACCGTCTGTCAATCGATTGACTCAAGGAGAATTACTCAACAATTTAGAAACGCTTTCAGCAAACGCAGCCCAAGCCTCAGCTAATTTACGCGATGCTTCTAAAACCTTAAACGATCCAAAGAATGCGGTGTTGCTGCAACAAACTTTAGATTCAGCACGAGTAACCTTTGAAAATACCCAAAAAATTACATCTGATTTAGATGAATTGACAGGCGATCCTAATTTCCGTAAAAATCTGCGGCAATTGGTGAATGGTTTAAGTGGTTTAGTATCTTCTACACAACAGATGCAGCAACAAGTGCAGGTTGCTACTACTCTAGATTCTGTAAAAGCTGCTGTGAGCAAACCAAAGAATCTAATTCTTACCCCAGCACCAACCCAACAGGCGATGTTTAATGACAAGTCGCTACGAGTCTACGAAATGAATCCCTCAGCGGCTAATTTTGCAAGTACCGACACCGACCTTCAACCAAATCCCAGTCCGTCTATCCCAAACTCATCCCAAGAAAACCTTTTGAAGCAGCTGCGGGATTACGGCAAGCAACGGGAGGAACTGGAGACGAAGAAAGAGGCTATACAGGTTGACCCTTCAACTTCGCTCACTGCTGACCCTGAGCAAAGCCAAACTGTTGAGAATTTTAAGTAAGATATTTTACTATCAGGTAAATGTGTTGAAGCTCATCGACACCACTCGCCATAACCTTGAAAGGTGTCGATTGTTTACATAGTAGAGTTTTTAGGCTGCAAAACCCATTGCTTATTGATACAGCAGATTTCAAGTTGGTGAGCTACACAAGCTAAATCTGTTACCCAGATATAAAGCGTATTTTAATCTTGTTAGCGCAGCGGGGCGTAGCCCATTCTGAATTCTGCTGTATCTGCCAAAACTCAAATAAATTTGCTCCCATTCATGACAGCACCCGCTTTTAAGAACGAATTAACATTGGGTCATAAATTTGAGACTCTTGAACCCCATAATTAAACAGAATAGACCTAGCTATATCTTGCTCACCATCTGTGCCACTAACGATAAGTATGTAATTTCCTTGCTCTATTTGCTCATTGTAAAAACGTGCCCACTCATCTGCTATTCCTAACCTCATAGCATCAAAACGTTCACTTAAATTAATGCCTGTTGACCCAAGGAATTGAGAAAAGTCTTTGCAAATTAAGGAAATTTGGTTTACTGAAAAACCTGCGATACACATATCCTTAATTGCCGCTTCAGCATTAGCTATGCTATTAAAGCAACTAACACTATATTTAGACATCATCCCACTTTTATTAGGAATGGCAGTAGCAGAAGTTGTTGTGGTCAGAGAATTTGTAGCTTCAGATTCACTGTTAAGATGCTCGTAAATACCAAACTCTTCAATACCCCAACGCTGTAGTATTTCTTGTACTTTAGCAATTTCAAAAGATGTACAATCCACAATTATTAAATAGTGTCCGTCCTCTACTCGCTCGTTATATGCTCTAGCTTGCTCTGACGATATTCCCCAACCAACTAATGCACCAGCAAAAGTCCCAGTGGCAGCACCAATACTTGCCCCAACAAGGGTTGTAACCAAAGCAGTTGCCGCTGCCCCAGCCAGCATTATTGGGCCAACTCCAGGGATTGCTAAAGTCCCAAGACCCACTAATAAACCAGTTAACCCACCAACAGCGCCACCTGAAAGCCCTCCTACTGTTGCACCTTCGTCAGCTTTATCACCAGTGCCCTCTTTAACTTCATTATCAGTAATTTCATGATTACGATCTGAATTTTGTACAACTACAGATACTTTCTCCATCGCCAAGCCAGAATCTCTCAACTCATGTATTGCCTGCTCCGCATCTATCCGATGAGTAAATACGCCTACAGCACGTTGATATTGAATTAAAACCATAATTACTCCTTGGTCGCAGGGAAAAGATTAATCACTGACAAAGTTGATTCTTCAGTACTTGCTATATTAAATACGAGTTGGTTCAACTCAAAACTATCCTTAGTAATAAAATACATTCTTTCGCTCATGAGGTAGGCAATAATACCTCAACGGTGCAAGTCAAAAAGTGAATACACCAAGATGAGAAGATCCCTAACTGATGCAGAATTATTATTAGTGAATGACACGGGATAGCCTCAACTAAATTTGTATTTCCAACGCAGACATAACGACATTCCCCTGTGTTGATATCCCAAATCCTGAGAGCTTGGTCATGGAATGCAAATTACGTGTTTGAAATTTCACTTTTGTCCTGACTGTGGTTTTCTCTATAAGTAGTCCGGGAATTCTGTGTGATTTAATGGACTACCTGTTTAATAAAACCTTCCTAAAGGCTGACTTTACTTTACTTGTGCTTTGTCCGTAGGCAGAAGAGATCGATACATAGAATAAGTAATATTCATTTGTATAGTTAAAAGGCTTGTGTAGATTTCATCCTAACTAGTTCAAGCCGTATTTTTTTATGAGTTTGGTAAGCAGTAATTATGCGTTGGCAAATAGGTCGTCGGAGTACAAATGTTGAAGATCGGCGTGGGATGAAGATTTCCGCTCCTGTCGTGGGTGCAGGTGTAGGAGCAGCACTCATATCGCTACTGGTTTTACTATTGGGTGGCGATCCCAGTGCCCTTTGGCAACAAGATTCCCCACCAAGTGATAGCCCGATAGCTGAGTCACCTCAAACAACAGGATCTCAAACTCAAGATCAAATGGCGGATTTTGTATCTGTTGTACTGGCTGATACAGAAGATACATGGAGTGAGCAGTTTCGGCAAGACGGAGAAACTTATGTAGAACCAAAGTTAGTTCTTTACTCAGGAGCGGTGGAGTCTGCTTGTGGATTTGCACGTTCAGCAGTTGGGCCTTTTTATTGTCCGCGCGATCAAAAGGTGTATATTGACTTGAGTTTTTACCGCGATTTGAAGACTCAATATCAGGCACCTGGAGATTTTGCTCAAGCATACGTGATTGCTCATGAAATTGGACATCATGTCCAAAATTTACTTGAAATTTCGCAGCAAGTTCAAACCTTGCAGAACCAAGTGAGTCAGACGCAAGCAAATCAGCTTTCTGTGCGATTAGAATTACAAGCCGACTGTTTTGCAGGCGTTTGGGCAAATCATGCTCAACGCTCACGGCAAATTCTGGAGACAGGTGATATTGAAGAAGCATTGAACGCAGCTAGCAGTATTGGGGATGACCGCTTGCAAAAACAAGCTAAAGGCTATGCTGTGCCAGAATCTTTTACACATGGTAGTTCAGCCCAAAGGGTTCGTTGGTTTAAACAAGGTATCCAAACGGGCGATCCTCAAAAATGCAATACTTTTGCCAAGACAAATTCCTAAGAAACAGCAGAATTCAGAATTCAGGAGTAAAATACGCTTTATATTTGGGCAAACAAAGTTGAAATCTGCTGTATTTCAAGTTTTACGATTCTCTAGCAGCTATCGAGCTTTATTGGCAAAACTTTCCTGATTGGGGAGCAGAAATTGAGGAAGCGATCGCCACAATCGATTTAGACTATTTCCAAAAAGACTTGTCTAAACTCATGTCGTTCTGGAAACGAGGTAGCGATCGCAAGGTTTATTTTAATATTCCAAAAACTATTAGACTATTTATTTATCACCAAGCCAGTAAGTAAAAATACTCCCTTATGATTAGCCATTTCCCGGTAGATTATAAAAAAAACATGGTGTACAATTCACAGTGACATCTGAATTAGGCAAAGGCACAGAATTAGCGATGCCTACGGCAGGCTTTGCCAACGCGATTCCAGCGCTGAGTCAGGAGTTAGGAATGGAAAAGAATAACTAATGCCCAATGCCCAATTCCCAATGCCCAATTCCCCAGAACTAATTCCAATCCTGTTCATCTTTCTTGCCACGGCTTTTGTAAATTCCACCCAAATCGTGAATTTGACGAGTTTTCTCAAAAAGCTCGGCCTCGCTCAAACCCCACTGTTGCAAGACTTTATCTAGGTCTTTTTGGATGTCTCTCGCCCCTGGAAACCCTTGATAGCGCATTCGCAGTCTAGCCAATTCTGCTAAGTTATAGTCTGTCGCCTCTTGAGCGAGTAAAATATCAATAAGGGGGCGATCGCGGTTATAAAGTGGATGTTGTTGGTCTTTACCGGCCGTTGCTTCAGTCATTGTCAGTCCTGAGTTTAGAGTGCTAAGTCCTGAATTTTAAGTTTAGCTGACAATGGAAAACAGGACAGACAAAAGAAAATTGTCAAATACCGAAAGCTTAACTGTCAAGTTTGCAACTTTTAGCTTTCCCCGTACTCCACTCAGAACTTCTAGTAGACGGCAAGTACACCTGATGTCTTACGGCTCTCACCACTGCCACTTAACTTTAAATAAAGTTACATTAGTCCTTAAGAAAATACAAAAAACTTTAGATGAGGGTGAATTTTATCTCACCCAAAGTCCAAGCAGCGAGGGAGCAAGAACCCATTATGTTTGAACACTTCACTTCCGAAGCCATTAGAGTAATTATGTTAGCTCAGGAGGAAGCACGTCGCCTGGGACACAATTTCGTAGGAACTGAACAAATTCTCCTGGGTTTGATGGGAGAAGGAACTGGGGTTGCTGCTAAAGTGCTGGCTGAATTAGGCGTTACCCTCAAAGACGCGCGTCGCGAGGTAGAAAAAATTATTGGTAGGGGTTCTGGCTTTGTACCACCAGAAATTCCTTTTACTCCTAAAGTAAAAAGCCTCTTTGAGCAATCGTTTAAAGAAGCTCATAGTTTGGGACAGAATTACATTAACACTGAACACTTACTCTTAGGATTAACCGAGGCTGGTGAAGGTGTCGCCGCCAAAGTACTGCAAAATCTAGGGGTTGACTTCAAGAGTGTCCGCAGTGCGATAGTTCGCCGTTTGGGTGAAAATGCACCGGCTTTTGCTGGTAGTGGTAATCAAAAGCGCACCCAACCGCTAACAATGGAAGAGTTTGGCAGAAATTTGACCAAATTAGCCCAAGAAGGCAGACTCGACCCCGTAGTTGGTCGCCAGAAGGAAATTGAGCGGGCAATCCAAATTCTCGGTCGCCGCACTAAGAATAACCCAGTGTTGATTGGGGAACCAGGAGTTGGTAAAACTGCGATCGCCGAAGGTCTAGCTCAACGGATTATCAATCAGGATGTTCCCGAAAGCTTACAAGGCAAGCAAGTTATCAGCCTTGATATGGGGTCATTAGTAGCTGGAACTCGCTTCCGTGGCGATTTTGAAGAACGCATCAAAAAAGTCGTGGAAGAAGTCCGCACTGTGGGCAATATTATCCTGGTGATTGACGAAATTCACACCTTAGTTGGCGCTGGTGGTACAGAAGGTGGCTTGGATGCAGCCAACATCCTTAAACCTGCCTTAGCACGCGGTGAACTCCAGTGCATCGGCGCAACTACCCTCGATGAGTATCGGAAGCATATTGAGCGTGATGCTGCCCTAGAGCGTCGTTTCCAACCGATTAAGGTTGGGGAACCATCGGTAGAAGAAACCGTACAAATTCTCTACGGCTTGCGCGGTGCTTATGAACAACACCACAAAGTCACAATTTTGGATGCGGCACTTGTCGCCGCCGCAGAATTATCAGACCGCTATATTAGCGATCGCTTCTTGCCAGATAAGGCAATAGACTTGATTGATGAAGCTGGTTCTCGCGTTCGTCTGCGGAACTCCCAAAGTTCTCCCAATAAAGAACTTAAGCGTGAACTCGCTGGCGTTACCAAAGAAAAAGAAGCAGCAGTCAGAGTCCAAGATTTTGACAAAGCGACACAACTACGAGACCAAGAGTTAAAACTCGCAGAACAACTGCAAGCAACGTTTACACCAAACGAGCAACCTGTCAACTCGACTGTAGTTGACGAAGAAGACATCGCTCAAATTGTTGCCTCTTGGACTGGCGTACCAGTCAACAAGCTAACTGAATCTGAGTCAGAGCTGCTCCTACACCTAGAAGACACTCTGCATCAGCGCCTCATCGGGCAAGAGCAAGCAGTCACGGCTGTATCTCGCGGTATCCGTCGCGCCCGCGTTGGCTTAAAAAATCCCAATCGTCCCATTGCTAGCTTTATCTTCTCTGGCCCTACTGGAGTTGGTAAAACAGAATTGGCGAAGGCACTAGCTGCCTACTTCTTTGGTGCGGAAGATTCGATGATTCGGCTAGATATGTCCGAATACATGGAAAGCCATACCGTCGCCAAGCTAATTGGTTCACCTCCTGGTTATGTAGGATACGACGAAGGCGGACAACTTACAGAAGCCGTGCGGCGCAAACCTTACTCAGTGCTGCTATTCGACGAAATCGAAAAAGCGCACCCCGATGTATTCAATATGTTGCTGCAACTCTTGGATGACGGTCATCTTACCGATGCCAAAGGTCGGAAAGTGGACTTCAAGAACACGCTGATCATTTTGACTTCTAACATCGGTTCCAAGGTGATTGAAAAAGGTGGTAGTGGTTTAGGCTTTGACTTCGACACTCAAGCCGACGCTAGTTATAACCGCATCCGCACCTTGGTAAATGAGGAATTGAAAGCTTACTTCCGTCCTGAGTTCCTTAACCGTCTTGATGAGATTATCGTCTTCACCCAGCTTTCCAAGGATGAAGTTAAGCAAATCGCCGAAATTATGCTTCGCGATGTTGCTAGTCGCTTGACAGAAAGGGGAATTATCCTAGAAGTTAGCGATCGCTTCAAAGAGCTTGTGGTACAAGAAGGCTATAACCCTAGCTACGGCGCTAGGCCATTACGTCGGGCAATTATGCGCCTCCTAGAAGATTCTCTAGCCGAAGCAATGCTGTCTGGTGAAATTACAGATGGAGACACAGCGCTTATCGATGTTGATGATGACTCTCAAGTGAGAGTTAAAAAATCAGAAAAACGAGAATTGCTCTTAGCAAATGTTGGCTAATTTTATACCCGATCGCTTTTTACTGTAATATTTGAGAAACACTCCAGCCTCTTGCGTAGAGCAGAGGCACAAATAGGGTCATCTCAGACAAACATCAAGTGAAATGGTATATATTTTCCACCTCTAGTAGAAATACTAGGGGTTTTTTTATGCGATTCCTTTTGAGTGGGCAATACCCACCTACCCTCTCCTTGCTAATACCAATTTGAAAAATGATTGCGACAGATGGAAAACTGAAACACTTATCCAATGCATGTTTCACAATCCAAAATCTAAAATCCAAAATGGTATAAGGCAGGGTGCGCGTCAATACTAATCGGGTTTTGAATTTTAAACTGGAATTTGGTTTGGGGAAAAGCTTAAAGGGTAAGGGTTAAAGGTTTTTTCTTTCCTTTTTCCCATTCCCCTTTTCCTCTTAACCGACAAGTATTGGGGTGCGGATCAGCGTGGGTGGGGTTATCTGTCGTAAACATTTTTTGAATTGGTAAAGGTATTTCATACTAGTTACCCTCATTTCTCTTTTTTGCAGGTGTGGGGATAATAACAGAAATACTTTCAGACGGAACTGTTTCAGGCTCAACTGTTTCAGGCTCAACTGTTTCAGACGGAACTGTTTCAGGCTCAACTGTCTCAGGCTCAACTGTCTCAGGCTCAACTGTTTCAGGCTCAACTGTTTCAGGCTCAACTGTCTCAGGCTCAACTGTCTCAGGCTCAACTGTCTCAGGCTCAACTGTTTCAGGCTCAACTGTTTCAGGCTCAACTGTTTCAGGCTCAACTGTTTCACCAGGATTCCCGGTTCCATCCATACTTCCGCCCAGGAGGGGCTTTGCTTCTAGGATAAAAATATTTCCGCTAGGGAGTCTGCCGTCGCGAATCATGAAGGCGGCGGCTGCCAAAGAGCCGATACCACCACCTAACAGATAAGCATTAGATTCCTTAACCATGTCAATTAACTCCCTGACAAGTTTGCTTTAATCGTGTCTTACTTCTTTTGTCAGCCTAAATCTAAAGTTCTTGACGTGTTGGACGGATAAGGATTTCATTCACATCAACATCACTGGGCTGTTCAATAGTGTATGCGATCGCACGGGCAATGGCATCTGCATCAATAGCGATCGCTTGTCGATTTACACTTGTTTTCTAGAGTAATGTCTCCGACGGGCTACGCCTACGCCAGCTTTCGGCTAATGATATACCAAAATAAATGCGTGAATTACTCAAATACGTAAGCAAACTGGGGTTTGAATAAGTAAAAGCTTATTTTGCTTGCGGAAAACACTAAAATGAGAAAGCAAACTCAGGTTTGAGAAAGCAAAAGCTTCTTTTGAGTAAGTCAAAGCTCATTTTGCTTGCGGAAAACACCAAAATGAGAAAGCAAACTGGGGTTTGAATAAGTAAAAGCTTATTTTGCTTGCGGAAAACACCGAAATGAGAAAGCAAACTGGGGTTTGAATAAGTAAAAGCTGCTTTTGAGAAAGTAAAAGCTCATTTTAAGTAAGTTGAATGACATTTTTACTTAGTTCAATATGAATTTTAGTTTAGGCGATACCTTTCCTTCGGAACACTACGCGAACAGTAAGCTTCTCTTCGAGAGGCTTCGCGAACGCTAACGCCCTTTTCAGTTTTATCTAAAAGGCGATCGCTTATGGGTTTACAATCAAAAATAGAGCGCTAGGCTTTACAATATCATCATTGCACCTCAGAGCGATGAAAAAGATTTTGGAGTGATCGTTTATGTTAGGTCTGGAGAGAATTACATTTGACCCTAGCATTATGGCTGGAAAAGCTTGCATTCGCGGGATGCGGATTCCAGTTTCTTTAGTGGTAAATTTGGTAGCTCATGGAAAGCCTATAGAAGAAATTTTAGAAGAATATCCTGATTTAGAAGCAGAAGATATTCGTCAATCTCTTCTTTATGCAGCATGGTTGACTCAAGAACGGGTTTATACCTTCAGTGCTTAACCTCATCATTTCACCTCAGAACATGAAAGTCCGAGTTTGAGCGATCGCTCTTTTCAGTTTTATCACGGTAAGTTTTGCACAAAACTAGCTTATTCTGGATTTGGGGGGAAGCGATCGCGAAGATTTGCCAGATTTTCATGACACTTCATAGTGTGAGGATGATTTATTCCTAATATTTGCTCAAAAATCTCCACAGCTTGCAAATAAAAGGGTTCAGCTTCACTATATCTTCCTTGAGATTCGTAGAGTCCCGCTAGGTTGTTGAGGCTAAGGGCAAAATTAGGATGTTCCTCTCCTACGAGGCGACGCCATAGTTCCAAAGCTTGCAGGTACAGGTGTTCAGATTCGCTGTACTGTTCTTGATAGTAGTAGAGTAATGCCAGGTTGCTAAGGCTAGTAGCAACATCTGGATGTTCCTCTCCTAGTACACGTCTCATGAGCGTCAATGCTTGCTGATACAGGGTCTCGGCTTCACTGTATCTTCCTTGAGATTCGTAAAGTAAGGCTAAGTTGTTGAGGCTTTGTGCAATATGTGAATGTTCTTCTCCCAGTAAGTGACATCTGAGTTTTAAAGCTTGCTGGAAAAGGGGTTCGGCTTTGCTATATCTTCCTTGAGATTCGTAGAGTAACGCCAAGTTGTTGAGGCTAGTAGCAATATGTGGATGTTCCTCTCCCAGCAGGCGACGCCATATTTCTAAAGCTTGCAAGTATAGGGGTTCGGCTTCAATATATCTTCCTTGGGAGTTGTAGAGATACGCTAGGTTGTTGAGGCTAGTAGCAACTTCTAAATGTTCCTCTCCCAGCAGACGACGCCTAAGTTTTAAAGTTTGCAGGTATAGGGGTTCGGCTTCGCTGTATTTTCCTTGGCAGTGGTAGAGATACGCTAGATTGTTGAGGCTAGTAGCAACTTCTAAATGTTCCTCTCCCAACAGGCAACGAGTGAGTTTTAAGGCTTGTTGAAGAAGAGGTTCGGCTTTGCTGTATTTTCCTTGGGAACGGTAGAGACACCCCAGGTTGTTGAGGCTACTGGCAAAATCTAAATGTTCTTCTCCCAAGCGCTTTTGAGTAACTTCTACACACTGCTTATACCAAGGTAAAGCTTGATCATACAAACCCTGACCATCGTAAAATAAAGCGTTACCAACGAAAGAGCAAAGTAAATCATCATTGCTAAGATATTGAGTAAGATTTTTTGCTACCTCAGCTAAATGAGGTATAGCCTGAGAAACAGCAGTCACTTGCTTAAAGGTGGGGTAATCAGGAATCTCCTTGGCGATCGCTACCATTACCCGACAAAGCGATCGCTTAAATTCCTCTACCTGATTGAACTCAGCCTGCTTAAGTTGAAAAAATTCTCGAATGAGTTGATGTAGTTGGTAGCTGTCCTCACCTTGAAGCAGATGTAAACTCTCTAACTCAACTCTGCTATCCTCCAACTGTTCAGCATCTTTTCCGGTTTCTACATTTTCCACTAGTAGCCAGGGAATAGGAGCTAAAGCAAATAAACTCAGTAAAACACCTAACTCCTTGGCATCATTACTTAATTCTTCCCAACTTAACTCAAAAGCTGTAATTACACCCCGCTTAACATTTAATGTGCAAGTGCGATCTTTTTCATCCAGCGCCAAAGCCTGATGACTTAACGCTTTCCCTTTTGCGTCCAACCGTTGTACCATTTCCGCCAGAGAGATTCTCCGCTTTTTAATATACCTTCCTACCAAGTTCAGAGCCAAAGGTAAATAACCTAAACGTTCAGAGAGTTTTTTTGCTGCTGCTGATTCCTGTGTTACTTTTTCTCCCACCCAGGCTTGTAAAACTTCCACGGCTGAAGACTCACCCAAAACATTTAGAGTAAAGGACTGGGGAAAGTCTAACTGTAATCGCGTCGTAATCAGCACTTTAAAACGGGGTAGTTGCGGTAGTAAATATGTCTCAACTTTGGAGTAATCATTGAGATCATCCACTACTACCAGTACATTACCTTCATGCCAGTGCTGCCAGCAGTATTTCACTTGACTGAGTAAGTCTCCATCAAGATATTGTGGTGGGTTTAAGTCAAGGTGAGTTCTGGCAAACTGCACAATTTGAATGCCCACATCTCCAGCCTTTGCCAGCAACCAGCAAATTCCACCTTTGTAGTTTTCACGGTGAGCGATCGCATATTGTAAGGCCAGTTCTGTTTTACCCAGTCCAACCATGCCAGCGATCGCAGCAATTACCACCTGATTATTTTCCTGCAACATCTCATGCAGGTTTTGCAATTCAGTTTCACGCCCGACAAACTTCACCACTCCACTCAGGGGTAAATTTTGCGGTGTTTCAGTAGAAGGATTTAACTTTACCTGTTCCCCAACAGGCGGGTACAGTCAGAAGTTATTAGTACCAGTGAAAGTATTTCCCTGAAAGACGTTTTTAATAGAGTCAGCTAACTTTGTAGAATTAATAATACCTGCTGGTTGCGAGTTTAGGTCATTTGCTAACGCCTGGACTTTCGGCGCTTGGGGATTAGCATTTGCTGCTGCTTCGACTTCCCGCACTGATTGAGCAATTTCACTATCTGCATCTGCTGCTGCTTTTAACTCCAGCACTGCTTTGCCATAATCTAACGGCTGCTGTGTTGCATCCGCTAGCAAAGGTAACTTATTTTTATTATGTAGCTGTTCGATTAACTCGCGACTTTTGTCTAATGCAGCTTCCCCAAGCTTTTCGCCAGTTTTTTCTAGAGCTTTAGTTAAAACTATAGTAGCGATCGCAGTTGCAACTGCTGTTAATGTTACAGGTTCCATAATTTAGTAATAAAATATGACATCCCACTGGGAAATACAAATGCAGTTCTGTCTATTTCGGAAATATATCACACATATTTAGCTAATAAGCACTGTAACAAACCCCTACCGCAGCCCTATTTCTTACAATGGAATGGGGTTTTATTCACTTTCCTTCTTGAGGGAATCTCAAAGTCAACATACCAACTGATGCATGATACCCAACTGCTACCACGCATTAATGCCACAGCCAAAAGAGAAAATGGTAAACAATATTATGTAGATGCCAAAGGAAATCGCTTCCCTAGCGTTACTACAATACTTAATGCCACCAAATCACAAGCAGACCGAGACAGATTATTAAACTGGAAAGCGCGTGTTGGAACAGAAGAAGCTACCCGCATTACTACAACTGCTAGCCGGCGGGGAACCCAAACACACAAGCAAATTGAGCGCTACCTCCTTGGACAAAACCCAGTTTGTCCCGAAGCGAGTCGCCCTTATTGGGAGAGTATCAGGCCAGTTTTAGAAAAAATCGACACAGTTAGACTTGTGGAAAGCTCAGTTTTTCATCATGATTTGAGTTATTCTGGCAAAGTTGATTGTATTGCCAGCTATCAAGGTATTCCCTGTATTTGCGAGTGGAAAACAGCAGACAAACCCAAAGGTTCAATTGAGCATTTATATGAACATCCACTGCAACTTACGGCATACATAGGAGCAGCTAACGAATATTATCAAGATTACGGTATTCAGCTAAAGCACGCTCTGTTAGTAATAGCGATTCCAGAAATGCCAGCAGAGGTATTTTGGTTTGAATCAGCAGTTATCAAAGATTATTGGGAGCAGTGGGAAAAAAGAGTCGCCCAGTTTTGGGAACGCAGAAGCGTTTGGGGTTAGTCAGTAGGATTGCATAATTAACGAAATTGGAACCCTAATTCCATTCAATACGGTTCAGTTAAGGCTAAAATCGTTTGTCAAAGTCAATTTTTTTAACGAACCGCCAAGGACGCCAAGGACGCAAAGAGAAGGAAGAAATGCTTAACCCAAGCGTATTGCACTTCCATTCTTCTCCCCGAAAGGTCGAGAGACTTTGATTCTTGCTCCCCAACGCTAGTAGGGAAGGGGTTGGGGGTTAGGTTTGAGATAAAGTCGCACACGGCGTTAACCTTATAACGGCAAGACAGTAATTAACCGAGAAAATCTTGCAAAATCGCCTATGTTGTGAGTGAGTAATTGAGGAATACCATAAATTAGCATTGTAGCGACGATATTTGCATCATGAACTTGCTTACCACCGCTAGGAATTTCCTCCATGAGTGTGAGTAACCTTTCTGTCACTAGCAAATTATCTTCAAGCAAGCGAAAATAACTAGCAAAATACCGTACATCTGTCACTAAAGATGTAATAGGAATATTCCCGGTTAAGTCGCCTCGTCTTGTCATTGCTGCCAAATATTCTCTTAAAGTTTGGCGACTAATCCATAAATCAATACCTTGTTCCGCAAGTGCTTGCAGTCGTTCTGTCGCTTGTACATGAAATGGCGACAAGGCTAGATTTGCATAAACTAAAATATTTGTATCGATGAATACAGAGTTATTAGTCGTTTGCATAAAGGTCTTCTCTGCGGAAAGTTAAACTTTCCGAGACTAATCCTACAGGATAGGCGGAAAATTTGAGAGGCGCTTTCTTTTCTTTCTTCTCCGTTTCCTCAGTCAAAAGCTTTTCATCAATTACTATTACCACCTGATGTTCACCTTCTGGAATATCCAATGGTAACTGCGCTGTAATTTTACCATCTTTTGTAACTGTGGCAATTGTTTCTATAGTTTTCATAGTATTTCTATTAGATTAATACATCACTAGTTGGTAAAAGCGATATTCAGACACATTTGCATACACTAAGATGTTCGTGTCTAGAAAAACAGGATCACCGCCCCCAATCACCATACATATCCTCACGTCTTAAAGAAAGATTCTCAGGCCAATAACCATAATTATCTACAGGGAAGTTTAGAGGAGGACGCTTTTGTTTGCTCTCTGGTTTCTCTACCACAGGCTTTTCATCAATTACTATCACCACCTGATGCTCACCCTCTGGAATATCCAATGGTAATTGGGCTGTAATCTTACCATCTTTGGTAACTGTGGCAATTGTTTCTATACTTTTCATCTTATTCCTCCTTAATCAATCCATTACAGCTAACACAGCTTTCGGCAATAACTTATCTTTAAACCAAACAATTCTGGCGGGGACATCATTTAATTTTACTCCCGCTTTTTCTAAATTAAGTCGCTCGGAAATTGCCAAAATTAAGTCATCACGTCCAGCCCGTCGCACCTGAGAAAACTTTTTTTGTAAATATTCTGGTCGCCAATAACCAACAATTTCTAATAAAAAGGTGCGTCCATCAGCATGAACTAAGCGAAAATCGGGAATCATCACACTACCAGGAATCGGTATCAAATCAACTTCTCGCTCTAATGCCCAACCACTTTTCAATGCATCCCATTTATCAGCAAAGGATGCTTCTAACATACTATCGTAGGGCTTTCCTGGTGGATAATGGGATACCAAACCACATTCAGAATTGAGAGTAAAACGTCCAGTTTTCCAAGTATTTGTATAAGCATCACGGGTTTGGAGAATCGACGAAAGACTCCATTTAGTAACGTGAAGTAAAGCCGGAATAAGTTTAGCGATCGCTAACCCATATCGCGTACTAGGATTAAATAAACTCGTCGGACCATCAATGGTAATTGTAAACCCGTGGTCAGCATCACCTTCAATATAAGCCATCAATTGAAACAACTTTAAATAGCGAAATAACAGCTTATATTCTCCCGGAACATTCCGATGAGCATTTAACACCAGTTGACTGGCCTTATAGAATACACCCTGCACCTGAGATAAGTTATATCTATTTAATAAATCTGGTGCTATTGGTGCATCAAAAACAGTCAAAATTTTATTTTCAGATAAATCAGCGTATAATCCATTCCGAACCTGTTCTAATAAAACTTCTCGCTCAAGTTCTTGAGTTAATTCATCAGCAATTTTACTCAGAGTAACTTGTGTTGATTCCCGACTAGAAACCGACTTTGCAGCCAACGAAAATACCCGTTCTCTTAACATCTGTGGTTCCAAAGGACTAACCACCTCAAAAGTGCAAAAACTGCTTTTGAGAATATAAGCTAATCCCCGCTTCACCCGATAATCTGTAGAATCTCCTTCAAAATCAGTCAGTTGTCGCTCAAGCACACCTTGAGTCTTCCCCACTGCTGATTGAAAATAATTAATTAACTCAATCGCCAACTCTGAAGTCTTTTGATCAATCTTCAGTCTCTTCGGAATGATCTCCTCCCCGTTTTGGCGATGCATCAGTAAGTCTGTCGGTAACATCTGCTGAATTTTGGATTTTAGATTTTGGACTTCCGGTTGAATAATTAATTTCTAACTGTTCCGCCGCCTTCAAACTCCTTTCCTTCCCACTCCCATACACAACCTGTAACTTCCCTTTCCTCTCCTCTTCCTCTCTGCGTCCTCCGCGTCTTGGCGGTTCGTCTTTCCTCTCCCCTCTCCGCCTAGCCGAAGTCCCTTCCTCACTCGTATCCTCCGCCACCACCTCATATAAAATCGCCTGCTTATTCTCAATATTCCCCTTCCGTAAAATCCTCCCCAAGCGCTGAGTATACTCCCTAGCCGAACCCGTCCCCGATAAAATAATTGCAACAGTTGCCGCCGGCACATCAACCCCTTCATTCAACACATGAGAAGCAACCAAAGTATTATATTTACCCTCTCGAAACTTTGTTAATATCTCATGCCGTTCTTTCACAGGAGTTTGATGAGTAATTGCCGGAATTAGCAACTCTTGAGAAATGCGATAAACCGTTGTATTATCAGCAGTAAAAATCAAAATTCTCGCCGGATAATGTTCTGCCAATAAATCAATCAAAATTCGCAACTTTCCATCAGTACCCAAAGCGATATCTTTCGCTTCCCGGTGCGCTAACATCGCCCTACGTCCAGATTGCGATCGCGCGCTCATTTGCACGAACATTTGCCAACCTTGCAAACTCCCCAAAGAAATTTTCGATTGTTTCAAAAAGTCATTGCGAGTTTGAATTAATTGGTTATATCTTTCGCGTTCAAGTTGCGATAACTTTACCTTAATTTGGACAATTTCATGCTCTGCTAACGCCTTCCCAGCCAAATCTTCAGCGCGTTTGCGATATACTTCTTGACCAATGAGGATATTTAAATCAGCGTGTTTACCATCAGTCCTTTCCGGTGTCGCTGAGAGTCCCAGACGATAAGGTGCGATCGCATATTCGGCAATTACCCGATTAAAATCTGTGGGTAAATGATGACATTCATCAAAAACAATCAACGCATATTGATTTCCCAACGTTTCGGCGTGAATTGCCGCACTATCATAAGTTGCAACGAGAATTGCCGTTCTATCCCGCGAACCACCTCCCAGCAATCCCACCTCCGCATCGGGGAAAGCCGCTACTAAATGTGCATACCACTGATGCATCAAATCCAAAGTTGGGACTACAATCAGCGTCGTGCGTGGCGTTGATTGCATCGCCATTTGCGCTAAATAAGTCTTTCCCGCCGCCGTGGGAAGCACAACGACTCCTTGTCTACCCGCCAGTTTCCAAGCCGCTAACGCCTCAGTTTGGTGGGGATAGGGTTCCATTTCCAGGGTGGGAACCAAATCTATAGGATAAAATTGCTTGGCCTCATCGATAAAATTCACATCTTCCGCTTGTAGTGCTTCCACTAGCGATCGATATCTAATTGCTGGAATGCGGAATTTTTCAACTCTATCATCCCACGTAGCATAATCCATCCAACCTTTGCCGCGTGGTGGTGGATGCAAAATTAATGTGCCACGATCAAAATTTAATGTAGGGGTACGAGCCATGAGTATTGGGCATTGGGCATTGGGCATTGGGCATTGGGCATTGGGCATTGGTAATTTTTCCATTCGCCATGCCCCATTCCCTAGTCTATTGATTACTAATAACGCAAAAAGTGCATGATTCATCAAACTGATTCCGACAAAACCTAATTAGATGCGCTCATTAGTCACTGAATGTCCCATCGGCAAACCAACAATAACCTGTCCGAATCCTACAAAGAATAGCGACAGAGCTTTTTGCTGAAACGGTTGCAATTACAGGTGTAGATTATATTAATAGCTGGCTTAACTTTAATTGCTTTTTTCTTTGGGTAAATTCACATCTAGAAGATAAGAATATACGCATTCAAAATTTTGATTGTAGTAGAATTATTTACTCTTATTTGTTGGGGCTTATGCAAAACTCCTATCAAGGATTATATTTTTTTGGACTTGCATAATCCGACTACTGAGTTCTGAATTCTTCTTAATAAATCTCTACTGTTTGATAGAAGCTCAAAAATAAAACATATATAATTAGAGCGATAATTATCAGATTCTTGAACCTTTGTTAAATCTAAGATTTACTACTTTAGATAGATTAGCAGCAAGTAACTTCTTGGGTATGTATTTTTCCGATCATAATTAGGTGTTGAGCGATTTCTACGACGGGCTGTGACGCTCGATGACTCGCTAACGCCCTTGGCGTCTCCCTTGGGAGAAGACTCGCTAACGCTTCACATTTTCTGGCTAATTTTGGGAATAATCCTTTAGCTAGCTGCATAAAAGGAGAAGCCACATTGAGAGGAACACGTTCCCTTCTAGCACCTTATGCTGTGGCACTATTGGCTGTTGGTAGCGTATTGCTATTAACACTATTGCTACAGCCACTACTGAAACCAAGTATTTTCCTACTATTTTTTGCTGCCGTGGCGGTTAGTGCCTGGTATGGTGGCATGGAAGCAGGGTTACTGGCTACTGCTTTGTCTACTTTAGCCGTCAGCTACTTTTTCTTAGAACCAGTATTTTCGCTCTTGGTTGCCAGTCTAGACAATATACTGCGTTTAGACTTGTTTGTGCTGGTGACAACAATTATTAACTTGCTGAACTTAGAATTACGCACTGCCAAACAACATCTTCAAATGAGTTTGCAGAAACTACAGTTGAGCGAGACAAAATTTAGAAGGTTGGTAGAGTCCAACATTATTGGGGTAATTGTAGCCAAAATGGACGGGGCGATGCCGAAGGCGGGCTACGCCTACGCAGAGGCTAATGATGCTTTTTTACGAATGGTAGGTTATTCGCAGGAGGATTTGCTAGCAGGACAAGTTCGATGGCGCGATATGATAGCACCAGAATATATTGAAGCTAACAATAGTGCGATTGCAGAACTCACAACTAAAGGCGTGTGTCAGTCTTTTGAGAACGAATACATCCGCAAAGATGGTAGTCGCGTTCCCATCCTGTTAGGTTCTGCTTTGTTAGAAAATAACCAAAATGATATTATTTCTTTTGTGATTGATTTAAGCAAACGCAAACAAGTAGAACTCGCCCTTGCCAAAAGCGAAGAACGCTACCGCACTTTTTTAGAGCAGAGTTCAGAAGGTATTTGGTGCATCGAACTGGAAGTACCAATTTCAGCAGATTGTCCAGAAGATGAACAAATTCAACATTTTTACCAATATGTTTACCTGGCAGAATGCAACAATGTTATGGCACAGATGTATGGCTGTTCTCGTGCCGAAGAAATTATCGGTGTCAGATTAGGAGACTTTCTTGTTGCCTCCGATCCACATAATATTGCATACCTGCGTAACTTTATACGTTCTAACTACCGACTAATAGATGCCGAGTCCCATGAAATAGATAAGCAAGGTAATTCCAAATATTTTTTGAATAATCTGGTGGGAATTGTCGAAAATGGCCTTTTAGTTAGAGCGTGGGGAACTCAACGCGACATCACAGAACACAAGCAAGCAGAAGCAGCACTCCGTCAACGAGAAGATGAACTGCGTCTAATTACCAATGCTGTGCCCGCCAAGATTTCTTATGTTGATAGTCAGCAGCGTTATCGCTTTAATAATAAAGAATATGAAGACTGGTTTGGGCTTCCTACTTCCGAAATTTATGGTAAACACATTAGAGAAATTGTCGGAGAATCTGTTTATCAGTCAATTCTTCCTTATATAGAAGCGGTACTTTCAGGAGAAAAAGTAACTTACGAAACCCAAGTACCCGATAAAGATGGCACAAACCATTACCTAAATATTACTTACGTTCCCCAGTTCAGTCACCAGGGAAAAGTTGAAGGATTTGTTGCCCTAATCACAGATATTACACTTCATAAGTTAGCAGAAGCATCTCTCAAACAAAGCGAGAAACGTTTAAAGACACTCACGGAAAAAGTCCGTGTGATTCCTTGGGAGGTAAATGCCACTACTGGGAATTTTACTTATGTAGGGCCACAAACTGTTGAGATTCTTGGCTATCCATTGTCAGACTGGTACACCGATAATTTCTGGGCAAAAAATATGCATCCAGAAGATCGGGAGTGGGCTATTCAGTATTGCCAAGAATCTTCTCTATCACTAAATAATTATGAATTTGAATACAGAATGTTGGCTGCTGATGGCAGAGTTGTTTGGCTGTATGACATTGTAAATGTGGTGCGGGATGAAAATGGGCCACAGCTACTGCATGGATTCATGATTGATATTAGCGATCGCAAGCAAGCAGAGCAAGAACGCGAAGAACTGCTTAAACGCGAACAAGCAGCACGCGCCGATGCCGAAACTGCAAACCGCATGAAGGATGAGTTTCTCGCCACACTCTCCCACGAACTCCGTACACCGCTCAACGCTATACTAGGCTGGACACAGCTACTTAGAACGCGCAAATTCGATCAAGCTACTACTGGCCGCGCACTAGAGACAATTGAACGTAATACTAGATCCCTGACACAACTAATTGAAGATGTTCTTGATGTGTCACGTATTATTAGAGGCACACTTCATTTAAGTACGGAGCGGGTAGAAATTATACCACTTGTAGAAGCGGCAATCGATACTGTGTACCCAGCAGCCCAGGCTAAAGAGATTAGTATTAAGTGTAGATTCGACCCAAAAGTAGAGGTAGTTGTGGGCGATGCCAACCGTTTGCAACAGGTTGTGTGGAATTTGCTCTCCAATGCCGTCAAGTTTACACCCAAGGGCGGCAGAGTTGATGTGCAATTAGAGTGCATTGAATCTTGCGTGCAAATTCGGGTGAGTGATACGGGAGCAGGAATTGCTGCCGAATTTCTACCCCATGTATTTGAACGTTTTCGTCAAGCTGACAGTTCCAGCACGCGATCGCATGGCGGACTAGGATTAGGGTTAGCGATCGTCCGTCACTTGGTAGAATTACACGGTGGCACAGTCTCGGCCGAAAGTCCAGGAATTGGACAGGGGGCGACATTCGTTGTCAGTCTGCCAATGAAAGACCTTTAAATGACGATCGCGATCGCAAAGCCGTCGTATCCTTTGCTACCCACAGTCTGGATTGCCGTAGCACTGACACGCGGCTCAGAAGCAAGCAATTCGTTGAAGCGACGCACCCCCTGGACGCTAGGATCGTTGCTATTGGCATCAATCACTGCTCCGTTACGCACAACATTATCAGCAACGATCAGGCTACCGCGACGGGAAAGCTGGAGCGCCCACGCGAAGTATTCGGGATTGCTTGGCTTGTTAGCATCAATGAAGATCAGATCAAATGGGCCATGACCTTCGGCGGCAATCTGTGGCAGCGTAGAGAGTGCCTGTCCAAGCCGGAGATCAACAATATCGGACAGACCAGCGTGGGCGATATTGGTACGAGCAATTTCGGCGTGCTTTGGGTTTGCCTCCAGCGTGATTAGACGGCCATCGCTGGGTAACGCCCGCGCTAGCCAGATTGTACTGTAGCCGCCCAGTGTGCCAATTTCCAGGATGCTTCGCGCTCTTTGAATTTGCGCCAACAGCAGCAGCAGCTTGCCCTGGTTCGGCGAAACATTGTGCGGCGGTAATCCGGCGGCGGCGCTAGTCTGGAGCGCTCTATCCAGTGCGGGGTCTGGCGGCACTAGCAGATCGGTAAAGTAACGATCGACCGCAGTCCATTGCTCTTGAGTCATAGATTCTCGTTTTTTACCCCATCTATAAAAAATACTCAAGATTAGGTGTCCGAGCTTGCTTCATTGGAGAGGATTGTAATGATTTCATCCAAGGAGCGATCGCGATTAGACTCTTCTGGTGTTTCTTTACCCAAGGAGGTGTCTTTCACCAAACGGTAAACGTCTGCTGCTCCGTAAAAAATGCGCTCAGTTAGACCCAACTCTTTAAAGGTTTCTGCAATCTCTTCCATTTCTCCTACCCAACGATGGGCTTTCGGTGTCATCGCTGGAATGGAACGGGTTAAGATGCTAGCAAGTTCTTGTTGACTACTAGATACTTCATCCCATAATTCTTTATCCAAACCTAAACGATGGGCTGCAATTAGTAATTCTGTGCCGATTGCTGTAAGTCCTTTTGTCAGAGCTGCGTAAGACATTTTCAACCCGGAAGCCTGACCAATTTCCTCACCAATCACCCGCACATCTAAACCACGATCTCGCAGTTGTAGGAGTTGATTTGCTTGTTTTCCTGAAGTGTAAATGCGGGTGCGATTGGGAACTCGTGGTGGTGGACCAATAATTGATGCATCTACGAATATTCCCCCAACTGATTCAATGAGTTGACCGATGTTTATGACTTTTTGGGGTGCGATCGCATTACAGTCAACGTAAAGAATGGGTTTACCCACATTGCCGATCGCCTCAGCTACTTGCTTCGCTGCTTGGGTAGCCGCTGCGGGGACTAGAACTGACAGCACCACATCAGATTCAATTACCAATTGTGTGAGGGAACCCACATCTTGGATGTTGGCTGCGGCTGCTAATTGCCGAGTTCGTTCGCTGCGATCGTTTAGGGCGGCAATAGTTTTCAATCCATGTTGATTGAGAACAGCTGCGATCGCTTGTCCCATATCACCCGGACTTAAAATACCAATAGTTTGGATAGGCATGGAAAGTCTTATATTTACTTTGTGGCTGACAAGTTAATTCAGGTAATTGAGTCGTCAACAAACTACTTTAACCTGATAGAGCTACCGTACTATATCAAACCACGGATAAGCTTAACAAGCAAGTTATTAGGATTTACGCACACTCTACAAATTCTTCTCTACAAAATAATTACTCTTAGTGGGAGTTTGACCAATTTGCAGTACACAAACTGCGGCAATCAGACAGAGAAAGCCTGATAAAATAAATGCTTGTAAATAACTACCCGTCCAAGTTCTCAACACTCCGGCTCCGAATGCTGCTGTGGCTGCACCAAGCTGGTGTCCTGCGACAATCCAACCGAACATCACGCCGACATTTTCTTTACCGAAGATGTTGGCAACAAGACGGACTGTCGGTGGTACGGTAGCAATCCAATCAAGTCCATAGAAGACGGCGAAAATGGAAAGTCCATAGAAGGAAAAGTTAAAGCTGAAGGGCAAGAAAATCAAAGATATACCCCGTAATCCGTAGTACCAGCACAATAAGTAGCGATTGTTCCAGCGGTCAGATAGCCAACCGGACATAGTAGTACCAAAAAAATCAAATAGTCCCATGATTGCCAAAAGCCCAGCAGCCTTGACTTCCGGGATACCGTGGTCAATACAAGCAGGAATTAGATGAGTTCCAATTAACCCATTTGTGCTTGCGCCACAGATAAAAAAGCTACCAAATAACAGCCAGAAGTCTCGATTACGCATTCCAAGCCAGAGGGCGTTAAGAGTGGAGGCGATGGAATTGACTTTGGGCTGTAACACTTCTACAGTTTCGCTGTTGTCGCCAAAGGCTCGCAAACCGACATCTGCCGGACGATCGCGCATAAAGGCTGCGATCGCTGGAATAATTAGAAGTGCTACACCAGTCAGAGCGAGAGCCGCAGTTCGCCACCCAAAGCGATCGGCTATTGAGGCCAGCATTGGCAGAAACACTAGTTGTCCCGTGGCTGTACTGGCGGTTAAGATGCCCAGAACTAGACCCCGCTTTTCCAAAAACCAGCGATTGACGACAATAGCACCCAAAACTAGGGCGATAACTCCGCTACCACTACCGACAACTACACCCCACAGCAATACTAGCTGCCAGGAAGCTGACATTAAGGTGGTTAAACCGACACCCAGTGCAATGACAGCAAGTGAGAATACCATCATCCGACGAATGCCGATTCGCTCCATAACTGTGGCAGCAAAAGGTCCAATTAGTCCGTAGAGTACTAAGTTAATGGAGATTGCCAAAGATATAGTTGCTCTACTCCAGCCAAACTCTTGTTCGAGAGGCACTATAAAAACTCCCGGAGCAGAGCGAATTCCGGCTGCCACCAGCAAGGCTAGGAATGTTAAACCCGCGACGATCCAGCCATAGTGGAACGAACGACGTGCCAGGAAGGAGGGTAAGGACATGGTTTGGAGGGGGGGAGTGGGAGCAGGGGGCAGAGAGCAGGGGGCAGGGAAGCAGAAGGGCAGACAAGTGGAGATCAAAGACTCATTCAGGAGTATCAAAGACTCGTCAGCGAGTATTAAAGACTCATTAACGGAGTTCAAAGACTCATTCAGGAGTATCAAAGACTCGTCAGCGAGTATTAAAGACTCATTAACGGAGTTCAAAGACTCATTCAGGAGTATCAAAGACTCGTCGGCGAGTATTAAAGACTCATTCACGAGTATCAAAGACTCATCCCCTATTCCCAATGCCCAATGCCCCATTTAGAGAGAACTATCCTGCATAAGGATTACCGATTCTGTCCACAGAGACGTTGGAGGAGAATGGCAAACGACCTGGATTTAAGCGTGGTTCGGCTGCATAGCCAACAGGAACTAAAACAGCGATCGCTAAATCTGGATTATCCCCAGCACCAATCACTTGTTTTACCTGATTCTCAATCCAACCGTTCATAAAACAAGTGGATAATCCCAGACTTTCTGCCGCTAACACCAAATGGGTAGCAGCAATGATGGCATCTTTGATCGCATATTCGCGTCGCTTCCCGCCCAGCGATGCTTGAAATTGCGGAACGGCGGTTTTAAAGTAGTTGACCGTACCTTCATTCCATGCCCCAGTTTCGAGTCCCTGCTCTAGAATTGGGGTCAAGTTTTGTTCGCCTGCGTTAGGATCGGCGGCAAACACAAAGGTTACAGGTGCTTGAACAATTTGTTGTTGATTAAAAGATGCCGCTGACAATGCTACCTTTTGCGCTTCATCTTGCACAAGAATAATTTGCCAGTCCTGGATATTATAGCTGCTGGGTGCAGCCACGGTTAACTCTACTAGTTGGTTGAGCAGTTCTGGGGTGATGGGGTCTGTTTTAAAAGTTTTGATAGAACGACGTTTAGCGATCGCACTGGGTACATCTAAAGGTTGGGTTTGGATGATGGAACTCATTATATTCTCCTGATAGTTGGATTATGAGAGGGTTTCGGATTTTATATCTAAAGTGATTAAGAGCGTTAAAGAGCAGAGCAATCCAAATATGTTCCTTTCTAATTGGCAATGTTAACCGGGTTAGAGATATGCTCGTGGATAATGCGCCATTGTCCGTTTCGCTTCTGCCATACAAGCGTTGCATGAGCCGTAATTCCAACCGCCTCATTCCCGATGGTGGTTGCTGTACTGTGGAAGATCAAAGCAGAGACGGTAATGTTATCACCTGTAAATATCTGAATATCCCCAACTAATTTAACTTGCCACTGAGTTATTGCTGTCATGAAGGGCTTCCATATTTCCTCATAGGATTGCCATCCTTGAATTCGAGTGGTCTGCGGTGAGAGGGTATCGAAGGCGAGGAATTCTTCATCTTGCCAGTAGAGATTGTCTAGGAGAGAGAAATCAAAGGGTTTGTTGCCTGGACTAAACGCAGCTAGCCAATCGTTAACGCGTTCTTTGATTTCCGCTGCATCTAAAGTATCTTTCATAGTTCACAACCAATTTTTACAATCATTTTACTGATGTTGTATCTAGGAAAAATCTAAAAATCCTCAGTTTTATTTGATACTTTAGAGTGCGGGAAGTGGGTTTTAATTATTTAGATGAGAAGAATTAGGCATTGACCACCTGCTCGTTAGCCGCCGACCAAAATGGATAGTCTGTATATCCTTTTTCACCGCCGCCATAAAAGCTTGCTTGATTTGGTTCATTTAGTGGTGCATTCAAAGCCAAGCGTCGGGGTAAATCGGGATTTGATATAAATAATGTGCCAAAGGCAACTAAATCTGCTGCTTTATTTGCCAGCACTGCATCGCCTTTTTCACGGGTATAACCACCATTGACGATGAGTGTACCTGTAAAGCGATCGCGTATATGACTAGTGGGTACTATTATCCCGCCATGTCTAATATCTGCCTCTGTTGCCTCATAAATATGCAGATATGCCAAATTAAACTGGTTCAACGCTTGAGCTGCATAACCGAATGTCTCCAGAGGATTGGAGTCACCTATATCGTTAAAAGTCCCACTGGGAGAAAAACGTACCCCAACTCGGTTAGAATCCCACACACTAGTTACCGCCTCTGTCACCTCCAACAGGAATCGGGCACGATTCTCAATAGAACCTCCATATTTGTCTGTACGTTGATTGGTGCGATCGCGGAGAAACTGATCTATTAAATAACCATTAGCCGCGTGAATTTCCACGCCATCAAACCCAGCCGCTAGGGCATTTGCTGCTCCCTGACGGTACTGTTCGACGATCTGCGGTATTTCCGATGTTTCTAAAGCACGGGGAGTAACGAAAGGTTTTGGCCCCTCAAAAGTTGCAGCATCACCTTTAGGGGCAATGGCAGAAGGTGCTACAGGTAAAACTCCATTCGGTTGTAAATCTGGGTGAGAAATCCTGCCTACGTGCCATAGTTGCAGAAAAATTCTACCTCCGTGCTGATGTACGGCATCGGTTACTAACTTCCATCCCTCCACCTGTTCTGGTGAATGAATTCCTGGTGTCGCGGGATAGCCTTGTCCTTCAGGAGTTACCTGTGTTGCTTCAGAAATAATCAATCCGGCGGAAGCACGTTGGACGTAGTAAGTAGCGTTCAGTTGGTGTGGTACGTTTCCCTCACCTGCCCTATTTCGGGTTAAAGGTGCCATCACTATCCGGTTAGGTAGTTCCAGATTTCCTAATTGGTAAGGAGAGAATAAATTGATCTCAGTAGTCATGTCGCTTCGCTCCAATTCAAAATTCAAAATTCAAAATTCAAAATTTGGAACCCCACATCTGCGAGGGAGAATAAGGAAAGAGTTTTCCTCATACCCAATTTTGTATGCAGCGCATTACAGCTATTTCAAGTAAATAGACTATGCGGTTGTGGTTCAAATACTAAACAATCGACCGAATAACGCCACCATCTACCCGCAAAGCTGCACCATTCGTTGCTGATGCTACGGGACTAGAAAGGTAAACTACGATCGCTGCTACTTCTTCATTAGTTGCAAAGCGTTTAATCAAGGAACTTGGACGCACATTTTGAAAAAACTCTGCCTCAACTCGATCGGGACTAATACCACGTTCCTGTGCCAGGTTGGTGATAAACTCTTCAACTCCTTCTGAACGAGTTGGCCCTGGGAGGACAGAGTTTACTGTAACTCCAGTCCCCACAGTCATTTCTGCTAGACCTCTAGCAATAGCTAGCTGCGCTGTCTTAGTTGTGCCGTAGTGAATCATTTCCACTGGGATCTGAATAGCAGATTCGCTGGAGATGAAAATTATCCGCCCCCAGTTTTGCTCTAGCTGCTTTTGCAGATATTGCCGACTCAAACGAACTCCACTGAGGACGTTAACCTCAAATATCTTTAACCAGTCTTCATCAGTAATATCAAAGAAGGTTTTTGGCTCATAAATACCCACATTGTTTATGAGTATATCAACGTGAGGAACCTCTTGAATGAGTTTTTCTACCCCCGATGCAGTGGCTGTGTCAGCAACAACACCAGAAACTTTTGCGTCCGGTGTAGAATGCTTAATTTTAGCGATCGCTTGAGCTACTCTTTCTTCAGAACGACCGTTGACAATCACTGATGCACCCTCTTGAGCTAACCCAAGAGCGATCGCCAAACCAATACCTGCGGTTGAGCCACTCACCAGGGCGGATTTACCATGCAATTTCAAGTCCATTTCGCTCTTTCCCCATTAGTTGAAACAGAATTCAGAATTCAGGAGTCAGGAGTCAGGAGTCTTATTTATTTGGACTCCTGGCTCCCTCTAGAGAAGACTGCAAACTAAATGCATCTCACAATAGTACCTAGATTAAAGATGCTGTGCTAAGGTCTTATTCAAGGTAGTTTTTGGAACCGCCCCTACGACAGTATCGACCTGGCGACCTCCTTTAAAAACCATCAACGTCGGAATGCTGCGAATTCCATAGTGGCTAGCGACAGTAGGATTTTGATCTGTGTTCAACTTCACAAATTTCACCTGTCCTTCGTATTCAGCAGCAACTTCATCGACGACTGGGCCCACCATCCGGCAAGGGCCGCACCACGGTGCCCAAAAGTCCACTAATACCGGAATTTCACTTTCCAAGACTTCTTGCTTGAATGTGGCTTCTGTGACGTTTGTAATGGATGACATAAATTGCCTTCCTACTTAATTCTATTATTCGATAATATCGAATAATAAAAATATATGCCACCTGATGAGATAATGCAACTATGAGATTCCTTTATCATCCAGATAGAAAAAATATTTCTTTACCAGGCGTGTTGTATGCATTGGGCGATCCCGTGCGGCTGGAGATTGTGCGGCTGCTGGCGACTGAGGGGGAACAATGCTGTGCGAAGTTTGATTTTGCGATCGCTAAGTCTACGATGTCCAATCATTTTAAGATTTTGCGGGAGTCGGGGATAGTCTTGACACGCAAAGAAGGTACACATCATATTAACATACTACGGCGTGAAGATTTAGAGGTGTTGTTTCCAGGGTTGTTGGATGTGGTATTGAAAGCTGCTCAACCATTACCTGTTAGCCCTGTTAGTACTAAACAAATAGCTTCAAGGATTTAGAAAGAGTGCGATCGCTCTTTTCAAAGGGCGCATAACCTGATAAGATTTTCAGCTTTCTCAATTGATACTTGAGGTATTGGCGATCGCAGCCTGAGAACAGCTAGATCGATAGTATGTCAGAATCTAAGGATTCAAGAACTGTGAGAATTTTATTATGATGTTCAAATCTGGAGATCATAAATAAACTTGCAACCAGGATTTATAGCGTCTGGCGAGTTCCTGAAGAAAATTGAGTTCTTCACCCTCAAGATTATTAAATAGGTTGCGATATTGCCAACCACGCTCGTAGCGACTCAGCATTTGTACTGGAGTAAAGCGATAGACATCAGCAGTTTGCCAACAAATTGACTCCAGAAAAGGCAGCTTTTTGGGGACAGTAACAGGATTAATTGTTGGTGTTGCGGTTGTCATAATTCTTTTAATTAACCACTTTTGGCTTACTTTAGTTTTAGCTTTCGTGCCTTATAATTTGATCGCTTTTGAGAAGGACAAATCACTGATGAAATATAAAACGGGCGATCCCAAAAAAATCTACGTGCCGCTAAGTCTTGGGGTGTGATGCCCGTATCAAAACAATGGCATCTGATGCGGACGTAGATTTGAAAGCTATAATTAGGATACAACACATATTCTTAAAAGTGCAAAATCGCAACAAAAGCACCAATGGCAGAATTCACCATTCAAATTCCCGATGAACTAGCTCAACGTTTAGAACCTCTGCAAAATCGCTTACCCGAATTGCTTTGGCGATTACTAGACGTTGTTAATATACCAACAAATATTCAGCCAACAGTTAATCCTGAGACTACAAATATTCCAGCAGTTTATCAAGAAGTTATTGATTTTTTAATTAAGGGGCCAAAACCAGAACAAATTATTAATTTTAAAGTTTCATTTCAATCTCAAACACGCCTACAAGAATTACTAGAAAAAAATCGCTCTGCAACACTCAGTCAAATGGAATTAGCAGAATTAGATGTTTACGAGCAGCTAGAACATTTGATGATTTTATTAAAAGCACGAGCTTATTCTGCAATCAGCTAATATGACTTCTAATTCGATTTCTGTAGAACTCCGTAGGTTAGTGACGCAGAGAGCTTCAGCACGCTGTGAATATTGCCGAATCCATCAAAATTTTTCTATTTATACCCATGAAGTAGACCATATTATTGCCGTCAAACATGGGGGTGAAACTACTGCTGAGAATTTGGCACTTTCATGTTTATCTTGTAACCGTCACAAAGGCTCTGATTTCGCTACTATAGACCAGCTTACTGAAGAAATTGTCCCATTGTTTAATCCCCGCCGCCTAGTTTGGGATGAACATTTTTATCTTGAAAATGCCAGGATAGAAGGAAAAACTCAGATTGGTCAAGGGACTGCAAGGTTACTTCAATTTAATGTTCCCAATCGGGTGCTTTCTCGACAAGTGTTGATAAGTCAAGGACAGTACCCGTAGATATAAGATCAAGTCCAATTCTGCTCCTAGAGCAATAGGGAATTTAGTAAACTTAAGAGATGTTAATGTTACTAAAATCCAAATATAGTTCATTCCAGAATTTATTGCGGAGGTGTATAGATGAGGATAACTGCTGAGGAGTTGCTCCAGCGATATGCTGCTGGGGAGAGAGATTTTAGTGGGGTTGACTTGGAAGGAGCTAACTTGGTTAGAGCTAATTTGAGTGAAGCCAAGTTGAGGGGAGCTAATTTGGCTAGAGCTAGTTTGAGAGAAGCTAATTTGGCATATATTTTTCTGGAGGATGCCAACTTGGAAGGGGCTGACCTGATCGGTGTCAATCTTGAAGATGCTAGGTTGATGCGTGCCAATTTGAGTTACACCAATTTGCGAGGTGTCGATTTGAGAGGGGCAATTTTGTCTAATGCCAACTTGACCAGCGCTAACCTGAGATGTGCTAATTTGGCTTGCTCCTCCTTGGATGGCGCTAACCTGACCAATGCTGATTTTACGGGGGCTGTTTTGGACAGTGCTAATTTGAGTGATGTTGAGTTCGCTGGGATTAAATTGGATTGGACTATCCTGACCAATACTGATTTCAGTGGAGCCAAGAAATTGGGCATTCCACCCTTGGAACAAACTGGAATGCTCTTCCCCAGTAGCAGAGGCGCTCTGTTCTTGGAAACCTCGTTTCCAGATGGTGAGATCATCCAAGGGCCATACTACAGAAATCCCTGAATCTACCAGATGATCAGTCATTGAAGTTTCAGCTAGTAAAGATGATTTAGAAGGTGAATCAATTGGCTTGTTTTTATTATCAATACGTAAAGCCATCTTATTTTGAATAAAGTCTTTTGCTTCTTGATTCAAATTTTAAATCTAATTTTATCCCAGCTATAAATTATCTGGGTTGGGGTAGACTCTTCCTTTCCAAGCGCCGCCGCGCCCTTGCCAATGACGGAGTGCTGAGTCTAAAGTCATTAAGGTATAGAGAAAAGCGATCGCAGGTAAGCTCAATGCGAACCAAGGAGAACATTTATAAAAGCGGATCGTCGGGTAGTAAGCGAAAGTCATTAACAGCCATCCTAATATACCTGTAAGTGCGATCGCCCAATTGCTCCAAACTGCACCCAGAATCACACATATAGGTGGAGCTAAATAAATCAGAGGCATTCCCAGCAAAGTTCCCAATAGTAGTAATGGCGAATAATTCAATTGGGTATAAGCACTACGAGCAACCATATCCCAAATCGTCGCCAGCGAGTCATAAGGACGCAAACTGCGAGTCAAGCTACTCAATCCTAGCCAGATACGACCTTGACTAAGCATTGGGTATGGGGCATTGGGCATAGGGCATTGGGCATGGTTATTTTCTTTGTCCCCCTTGTCTCCTCTGCTCCTCTGCTCCCCTGCTCCCCTGCTCCCCTGCTCCCCTGCTCCCCCACTCTTCTTAACAGCTTTAGCAAGGGCGCAATCGTCAATTAAAGCTTGGCGAATGACTTGAATACCCCCGATTTGCTCTAAAGCTTCACGGGCGATCAGGATTGATCCTCCAGCGGCCGCGGCTGTGGGATTGTTGGGATTATTCACCCAGCGAAATGGATAGAGTTTTTGGAAGAAAAAGACGAAAGCTGGAATCAAAAGTTTTTCCCAAAAGCTTTCACACCTGAGTCGCACCATTACCGAAACCATATCTAAATCTTCCTGGACAGCTTTCGCAACGAGTCGGCGGAGATTACCAGGATCGTGTTCGATATCTGCGTCAGTTAGCAAAAAATAATCGGGTGCAAATTTACTTGCGCTGTTTATACCTTGCTCAACCGCCCAAAGTTTACCAGACCAACCAGGAGGCAGTGATTCACCTGAGATAATATGCAATTGCTGGGGTTTACCGACAGCGTGTGCAACCCCTTCGGCAAAATTTGCTGTCCGGTCTGTGCTGCGATCGTCTACTAAAAATACGTTGAAAGAACCGGGATAATCTTGAAGTAGGAGCGATCGCAAACTAGTTGGTATTAACTCAGCTTCGTTACGGGCTGGAACCACGGCACAAACTACAGGTAACGATTCTAGCTGAGTTTCTGTAACCTCTAATTGCTGGTCTGTCCGCCAAAACTGTCCCCAAAAACACAGTAATCCTAACCAAATTGTCAAGGATAAGAGCATCAATCCTAATACAATTACATCCATGACCGTCGCTTCGCTCCAATTCAAAATGCAAAATTCAAAATTCAAAAAAAAGAATGACCTATTGCAAATTTTTAGTGACTCAGACACAATACTATGTCTACTGATATAGGAAAAATTTTTTATCAGATTGCCGGATTCAAAACTAGTGTTGGGTGTTGAGGTTAAATAGGATTTGATGCAAACACAAGACAGGGTAAAAGTCAATCAAGTCGCAGATGCGATCGCAGCTAGCCAAGAATATCTGCTTTCGATTCAAAATCCGGTAGGTTACTGGTGGGCAGAGTTAGAATCTAATGTCACCATCACTGCTGAAGTCGTCCTCCTGCATAAAATTTGGGGAACAGACCAAACCAGACCTTTGCACAAAATCGAAGCATATTTGCGTCAAGAGCAACGGCAGCATGGCGGCTGGGAACTTTTCTACGGTGATGGCGGAGAAATTAGCACCTCGGTTGAAGCCTACATGGCTCTAAGATTGCTAGGTGTACCAGCAACCGATCCGGCGATGATTCGGGCGCAAGCTTTTATTCTTCAACGCGGTGGTATCAGCAAAACTCGGATTTTTACCAAGTTACACTTAGCTTTGATTGGCTGCTACAACTGGCGCGGTATTCCCTCGCTGCCACCTTGGATAATGCTGTTGCCAAAAGCTTTCCCTGTCAATATCTACGAGATGTCTAGTTGGGCGCGTTCCAGCACAGTACCGTTGTTGATTGTATGCGATCGCAAACCTGTTTTTCTCACCGACTCAGCTATCAACCTAGATGAACTATACGCTGAAGGTGTTGATCAAGTCCAATGGGAATTACCCCAAACTGGCGATTGGACAGATTTATTCCTTACCCTCGATCGGGGGTTTAAGTTGGCAGAAAGCCTTAATTTAGTACCCTTCCGCCAAGAAGGCATCAAAGCCGCCGAAAAATGGATTTTAGAGCGCCAAGAAGCTACAGGTGACTGGGGCGGCATTATTCCGGCAATGCTGAATTCAATGCTAGCTTTGCGCTGTCTAGATTATGACCGAAACGATCCCATTGTGGAACGAGGTTTGCAAGCAATTGATAACTTTGCCATTGAAACCGAGGATAGCTATCGGGTACAGCCTTGTGTTTCACCCGTCTGGGATACGGCTTGGGCAATGCGTGCTTTAGTAGAATCTGGCTTTGCACCAGATCATCCGGCTGTCGTCAAGGCTGGAGAATGGTTGCTGCAAAAACAAATTTTAGATTACGGAGATTGGGCTGTAAAAAATCGCCAGGGAAAACCAGGAGCTTGGGCGTTTGAGTTTGACAATCGCTTTTATCCCGATGTAGACGACTCGGCGGTGGTGGTGATGGCACTACATTTGGCAAAACTTCCTAATGAAAAAATCAAGCAGGCTGCGATCGCTCGTGCCTTAAACTGGATTGCATCTATGCAATGTAAACCAGGTGGGTGGGCTGCTTTTGATTTGGATAACGATCAAGATTGGCTTAACTCCATTCCCTATGGCGACTTGAAAGCCATGATCGATCCAAACACCGCAGATGTTACCGCTAGGGTACTAGAAATGCTGGGTGCTTGTCATTTGTCAATTGATAGTGATAATTTGGAGCGATCGCTAACTTATCTTTTACGCGAACAAGAAACCGAAGGCTGTTGGTTTGGTCGTTGGGGTGTAAATTATATTTACGGAACCAGTGGCGTTTTATCAGCCTTAGCGTTAATCGATCCTCAAAGGCATAAACTCAGTATAGAACGAGGAGCAACTTGGTTAGTTGGATGCCAAAACCCAGATGGTGGTTGGGGTGAGACTTGCCGCAGCTACGACGATCCCAGTCTCAAAGGAAAAGGAAATAGTACTGCATCTCAAACTGCTTGGGCAATAATAGGGTTAATAGCAGCAGGTGAAGCAACTGGTAAATTAGCTCTTGAGGTGATCGAGGGAGGAATTGGCTATCTGGTGGCAACTCAAAAGCCAGATGGTACTTGGTTTGAGGCAGACTTTACAGGGACTGGATTCCCTTGCCATTTTTATCTTAAGTATCATCTGTATCAACAATACTTTCCTTTAATTGCACTAGGTCGCTATCAAGCAGCGATTAAAGAAGGTTAATATTCTTTTTCAGTAAGGTAGCACACCTATGCTACCTTATTTTGTATTCCGTTTATACGAAAACAGCTATTACATAAGCGATCGCATCAACTATATATACTCAAGTAAAGAAAGTTTATTCTCTTAATATCTAATGCCCAAAATCAAGGTATTTCTATTCTCTAGCAATGACAATATCGTTAGATTTAATAACTGCATAAGCTTCTTTTCCCTCAGATAATTCCAACTCTTCTGCGGAAGCTCTGGTGATAATCGAAGTTAATTCTACTTTGTGAATAATCTCCAGAGTTACCTCACTATTAACTGCTCCATAAACAACTCGTTTAACCACACCTTTAAGAATATTGCGAGAACTAACTTTTAGTGATTTCTTTTGAATACTACTTTCTATGTCAGGCTTTTGAGTGTAATAGATATCTTCCTGTTTTTCTTGCTGAGTTGCTGGTGATATTGGTGTTGAGGAGTGCTGAGGGAGACTACGCACGAGTTCCCGCAGAATCTCAGTCTTAGTGCGTTGAGACAGTTCGCAGAACTCTTCTAGAATCTTCCGCTCGTCCTCTGAAGTTTGAAATGTAACCCATCCTTGTTCTTTTCTTGGCATAATAATATTATTATCAATTTTGGTTATCTTGGTAAAATTTTACCAAGTGTCAATTCGATACGTCGTTTTAGTAATAACATTTTTTTGTCGGTATTTTCGGCATTTTTATCGCAAGTTAATCAACTATTCTCATATAGTTAACTACATATATATTTATTTTTTTCTAGATGCGAAATATTTTGTTACTTGAAATCGTTTAAATCATCACTAAAATAATACCAACTAAGATGGTATAAGATTGGTCTATGGTATTTGTTGGGATAGCTACGCTTACGCAAGGATAATCTAACAGAAAATTCCACTGGCGTAGGCGTAGCCCGTCGCAGACATCGCGTGAGTGCCGTAGGATTATTTAACGTGAGTTCACAGCCGGGGGATGAAACACCTAAAATCACGTTCTCAAGACCTGCGGAGTTTATTTGAGAACAATATCACCATTGAATACGTGGCAGAACCCCTAAAAGCTATGCCAGCTGATGCGGAGGCGAAAGAAGTGCTGCATTGGATGCAGGCACAAAATTTTGATGTTATCGGTGTTGAGACGGGAGATATTATTAGCGGTTATGTAGAACGCTCTAGTTTGATCCCAGGTAAAAAAGGTAAATGTAGCGACTATCAACGGGTGTTTCATCCCAAAGAACTAATTGCCATTTCCACTCCACTGATAAAGTTGCTACCCATTTTGCAACAAACTCCGCGATTGTTTGTTTTGGATTGCAATCAGGTAAGTGGTATTGTTACCTGTGGTGATTTGCAGAAAGCACCCGTGCGAATGCTACTGTTTGGCTTAGTAACGCTGCTAGAAATGAATTTGCTGCGGCTGGTGCGGATTTACTATCCTCAAGATTCTTGGCAAAAAGTCCTTAAACCTGAGCGCTTAGAAGTTGCTCAACGACTATGGCGAGAGAGTCAGGAAAGAAACGAAGCCACCGATTTGTTAGATTATCTGCAATTCTGCGATAAGCGAGAGTTGATTTTAAATCAACCAGAACTTCTCCAGCAACTAGGACTAAAATCAAAACGGTTTGGCGAACGTTTCCTCAAGTCTGCTGAACAGTTGCGAAACCGATTAGCTCACGCCCAAAATTTAGTTAGTGGTTCCTCTTGGACAGAATTGATTTCTCTAGCAGAAGCGATGGAAAAGCTGTTAATTCATTGTGAGGAAGTTGAGTAAAGTAGTCAGCTTTATTTAACACTATTGAACCAGCCGATCAAATCCGCTGCTATCGAGAAATTTAATAGCGCCTCACTTACAGGATGTTTGAAAAATTCTCTTGTTGATATCAAAAGTTTTAGCTCCCTCTCAATCCCCTTGAAAAAAAGAGACTTTGATTCTGGTTCGCCCATTTTTAAGGTAGGTTAGGGGGGATCTAAAAGTGGCTAAAGTCACAGCGAAACACTTTTCAAACAACCTCTTAAATCCTCTAATTGAGTCAGAGACAATACTTCAATCTGTAATGTCTACTACGGGCTTCTCTACGATAGCTACGCGAACGCCTACGCAATTTTGGAGCAACTGTTGCAAGCTTATTTTTGAGTGAACTTATAACTTTTTTTCTATTAACTGTACGTTAGCAAGCACCGCTCTTATTTGACACAACTTTTAAAGTTTTCAAGATTAGACTAATATCATAAACGATAGACCACTTACGTTGGTAGTCTAAGTCCATGTGAACAATATCTTCAAAGTCTTTAATACTGGAGCGACCATGAGCCTGCCATTCACCAGTCATACCCGGCTTGACATTCAACCTTTCCCAGTGGTGCTTTGAGTAGTGTATCACTTCATTAGGAGTGGGAGGGCGGGTGCCGACTAGACTCATTTCCCCCAGCAGCACGTTCCAAAACTGAGGGAGTTCATCTAAGCTAGTGCGACGGAGAAACCTTCCTACACTGGTAATGCGGGGATCATTCTCATTTTTGAATATTTGATCGCTTTCAGCTTCATTCTTAACTAGATGCTTAAGTTGGTCAGCTCCAACTGACATCGAACGGAATTTCCAAATTCGGAAGTGACGCCCATTCAAACCACAGCGAATTTGACTGTAAAAGATAGAACCTTCGCTATCTAACTTAATAGCGATCGCAATAGGAATTGCTACGACTATTGTAATCGATAGCCCGATAACAGCACCCAAGATATCAATCATTCGCTTGGCTTTACTAATTACAGAGGGATGAGCTGGAAGTTTAGATTTAGGAACAGTATGGGTATCATCTAGAACTTGCATATAAAAACGATCAGAAGTAGAGGTACACAGTAATTACAGTTTCAGTAAGTAAGTTTATAAACTCAATCGTCTGCACATTTGTTTGTTTATTTCGGTAACTTGTAAAAGCTGGAATGAGATTTTCTAATAGGTTAAGCAAGTAAATATGTAACCAACCAATTTGTTTTTTAAGATATTTGCAGTGACGGTAGCGGTCAATACTTCATGGTTAAGCATTGAACATGGTTACGACGGCATCATAAGTCTCATCAATTTCAAATACTTAATTCATCTGAGTCTCTTCAAAGATAGTCCGATAATACAAGACATTGCAGTTGTTGGTAAGTCATCAATACCTGCAACAAAAGTGAAATTTCTATCTAATTTGTCAGGCTTTTATGGTACTTAGACTTTTTTTAAGATGTAAGTACCATAAAAGATTTGATAGGACTTGAAACTTTATTCACAAGTTTGAGTAAAAAATTAGCGAATTTCACGTATACTTTCGTATACAAATAGCACTATAAAATACTATCTGATGGCTAATTAAGTTATTTTTTATGCAGTATCCTAATGAAAAATAAAATTATCCAGTTAACTATCCGCTTGGCTGTAGCGTACAGAGAGTTTAAATTTCATAATATAGTGAGTAAACTACAATAAAACCCGTGTATGTTTAATTTTGTAAAAACTATGAAATAACCAATTTATATACTATTTGCTGAATTTACATCTTTTCACATAGCTTAATTTTTTAACGCAGCTTCCTAATTACATCACATAAAAAATAAAAAAATCAGGGATTTTACGACTACAGAAACAAGATAATAAACAATTATTGTCACGCCCAATTAATGTTGAATGCATGATATGCTAAGTCAAAATATTTCAAGTAACGAGTGAGAGGTTTTATTTATCTCATCATCATTATAGTCAACTAATAATGGCAGTCTGTGAACTTGTCAGATTGCGGGTTAATTACTCATGCTTTTTATCTGCTAATACTTGAACTTGTCTGGGAAAAAATAGATTTTTTTCTATCTTTACGCTCCTAACTGATGATTTCGTCCGAATTTTTCGCCCAAAGCCTTATTGTTAACTACATTAAGCGTTTACGATCAACTACGCTGGGCGGTTACGCCATCGCACTTTCTTTATAATCTCTAAAACCAATGTATGGTATGTATTTCGCATTTACGGATAAGTCTAAGTATATAAATTAATTATATGAAAAGACACCGAATTATGATTATTGGTAGCAATGTCACTACCGTGCAGCGCGTCAGCGGTCATTGCCTAAAACAAAATGCAGAAGTTTTTCCATATTACAGTATTCCCACACTTGAAGAAATCGCTTTGTTTGCACCTGATGTATTGGTGCTATGTCTGCCCATACCTGGTAAATTTCATCACCAACTACTTCAACCTTGCATTTTGTGGTCAGAACAACTCATGAATAGCAACTCACCACTGGCTACCACTTTTACAGAATTATCTGCCTGTTTAAATAAATTCCTCTAAGCTTAAATCAACCCTTGGCGTACAGCTAAAGCTGCTGCTTGAACACGATCGTCAACGCTAAGTTTGTTGAGAACCATACGTACATAAGACTTGACTGTTCCAAGTGAGAGGTAAAGTTGGTTTGCAATCTGCTGGTTTGAGCGCCCTTGTGCAATCAGTTTCAGAATCTCGCGTTCACGATTACTGAGAATAGGCTGCGCTATTACCTGAGATACAGGAACATCGGGAGCGACAGCGCTTGACCTAAGCATCCGAGCGACTTTTTGAGCTATTAGAGGATCTAAATAAGCACCACCTTGCAGTATTAATTGAATGACAGCGATGAGTTGTTCCCATTCAATGGTTTTAAGACAGTAACCATCAGCACCAGCTGCAAGCATCCCCATGACTTGAATATCGTCGTCGAAGGCACTTAAGGCTAGAACACAAGTTGTCAAGCAGCTACTTTTTATCTGCTGGGTGGCTGTAATCCCATCCATAACTGGTAGATCGATATCCATTAAGATTACATCTGGTTGGAGTTGGCTAGCTAATTCAACAGCCTGTTCACCGTCCAATGCCTCTCCAACTATACTAAAACCAGGTTCTAGGCTAAATTGCCCTTTCATTCCTCGGCGGATTAAAGCGTGATCGTCAACTAATAGAACCCGCACAATTTTCTCTTCGTCAATATTAGTAATCATTCTTGCTACATCTGGTTATATTCTGTTCATCGTTGCAATCAAGGTTATTTATGGCACTTGGGAGAGTAAACCAGAAAGTACTTCCCTCTCCAAGAGAACTTTCGACACCAATGTTTCCTCCGTGAGCCTCAATAATTTGACGACATAAGTACAAACCAAGCCCACTTCTTCCACGATGCCCTCGTCCTTGAATAAAACGGTGGAACAGCTTTTCCTGAGCTTGGGGTGCAATTCCTGAACCATAATCACGCACCGAAATCTTCACTTGGCCTTCTTCATAAGCCGTTATCTCAAGAAGAATTTCCCCTTTGGGCTTACTTACCCGCACAGCGTTATCAAGTAAGTTTTGTAAAACCCGTTGAATTTCTAATTCATCACCGTAGACAGTTGGCAGCAATTGAGAAATTTTACAAACGAAGGCTAACTCACGTGCAGATGTTGCTTTTACCTGACCAATTACTTTAATTAAAATCTTTTCCCAATGCAGGCAATCGTAGGCTAAACAAGCACTGCGTGCTTCATAACGGGAGATATCTAAGAGGAGTTCTACAAGCTTAAGCAGATCCTCATTAGCTTCACGGTACTCTTCAAACACTTCCTTCCAGGTGTCATTTACGGAACCAAAAGCTCCTCTGGTCATGCAGTCTAAAGTGTTACGAGTGGCAAGTAAAGGAATACGTAGGTCATGGGAAAGTGCAGATATCATGTCTTCAAGCTGTTGGTTACGCCCCTCAATGCTTTCTTGACGGTGACGAGTCTTATCAGCGATCGCGTTAAGAACTCCAGCTAGCTGCCCGATCTCATCTATAGAAGAATGGCAGAGTTGCACTTCCATTTGTCCCGCTTGCCAAAGTTCACAAACTTGTGTCAATTTGTTTAATGGAAGCTTGACTCGCCTATACAACAACTGAAAATTTAAAACCGCTCCTAACAAAATAACTAATGTGCTGAAAATGTTTATCGCACTATTAATATCATTCAAGTGCCGTACACGATTTTTGCGAACCCTCAAAAGCATCTCTTGGCCCTGAATCAGGTTCTCAATCTCGTTGCGCAAGGAATCAAATAAAGTGCTTTTTGCCAGAGCAGATTTGCTGACAGAACCAGAAAGCGCTTTTTGCTTCAATTCCCTTTGCCACTGGTTATAGATATATCTAATTTTATCGAGTTGCTTTATTTGAGCAGGGTTGTCTTGTACGAGATTGTACAGATGATTGAAGTTAGGCTTTTTATCACCATAATCTATAGAATTGGTTTGTCCCCGACTGGAATTTTCTAAAAAACCTTTTTCTTCATTATCTATCACAGCATTGAGTAAATTTTCTCCTTCTTGCTCTACCAATAAAGCATGGGTTACCTGGTCACATGCTTCATGATTTAGGTGTGCTATGAAAAGGTTGAAGACTTGCTGTCCAAATAAAAACAACACTAGTACCGAAATACTAGTATGGAGAGGAGTTAAAAAATTACCTTTTCTAGATGAATGAATTAGGAAAGGTATCAAGTTAATAGCTATCACTATCTAATATCTCCACCACCTTAATTACAGTTACCTAGCATACTAATTAAAATTCCAGACTCTCGAACTGCAACCGCTTCCCTGCTTGCTATCAAAGTTGTTATTTAAAAGTGTTAATTGTTCATATATTACATATAAAATCCTTCATTTTTTATAATTTTAGTATTAACAACTCAAAGTATTAAGTAAGTTGGCGTTAAAAAAGAAACATATGCAACTAACTGTAAAGTCAGCAAAGAGCTTATAAATGAATCGTTCCAGGGTTTTTACAAAACTCAACATATCTTGGTTTTATCGTGCCGACTTACTTAAATAACGGAGTAAATATACTTACATATTTATGAAACTTAACATAATATCCAATTAAAAGTCTTTTATATAACTAGCCCTTTCAAGGTAAGTAAAAATTTTGCTCAAAAAATTCCTCTTTAATCTCTTAACTCTGTGTTCTCTGCGTCTCTGTGGTTAAATAAATTACTTTTAAACCGCAGAGGCACAGAGAGCGCAGAGAGAAAAACAGAGATTTTACGAGTCACCTTGAAAGGGCTGGTCCTATTTTAGATAAAATTTCCTAGTTAACCCACTGTGAAATTTATTATTAGAGATTATTTATGAAGTTAAATCTAAAATGATGCTGTTGGCGAAATATTCCTTAACATTTTAAAACCCTAGAAATGCCAAAGTG
>NZ_JABXKN010000133.1:0-7075 GCF_017115065.1 Nostoc sp. JL23 | reverse complement strand
GGCTGCCGTCGGCAGCCCCTTCATCCCCCCTTTAAAATGATTATCATTACTGTTGGTGGAATAGTTTATTTTATGGAAGTCCCTTACTAGAGTTAGGGGTTGGTTTTGCTTTTGTAGGTAGTCAATACCATCTTGAAGTTGGGGGTGAAGATTTTTATATCGATTTATTGTTTTACCACTTGCGTTTACGCTGCTATGTAGTGATTGACCTGAAAATTGAAGAGTTCAAGCCAGAGTATTCCGGCAAGATGAATTTCTATGTTAGTGCGGTGGATGATTTGTTGAGACACCCAGATGATCAGCCTACTATTGGAATGATTCTATGCAAAAGTAAAAATAAGGTAATTGCCGAATATTCTCTGCGAGATATGCATAAGCCAATTGGTGTCTCTGTGTATCAGCTAAAAGATATTTTGCCGGAGGCTTTGCAAGGTAATTTACCAACAATCGAGCAGTTAGAAGCTGAATTGGAAACGATTACTAAAATTGAATTAGGACTCGGTTTAGGTGCAAAATTTGAGGGGAAAATAATTCATCCACTTGGAGAAACAGTAGATGAGCAAAACGGAACCTAGCAAGACTAACTTGAGCAAAGAAAACGTGGTCAGAGGGAGACACAAAGAAACGGAGAGATTATTTAATAACTTCTCCGCGTCTCTGCGTCTTCCATAAACAACGACTACCAAATTCGATTTCCATTTTCATCAAGTCGTGCCTGCCGAATTACGTCGGAAATTTCTTCAGCATCTTTAACGTGATGGAGTGCCTTCTTTTCGCCGTTGGGTTCATCCACAACGAAGTAAGTCGGGACTGTGATTGTGTCGCCTGTAATATCTGGTACATGATCAACAGCAGCCTGTTTAGCCTTCTCTTCAACGGATTGAGGCTTATCAGAAATTCTATCTCCTGGATTCGCGGTTAGGTTTCTTTCGTTCACATCTGGCTTGTCACGAGAATCCCGATCTTCGCTTACTGGTTGATTAATTTGATTTTCTTGATTTTTATCACTCATGGCGCTTTCAGGTATTAGAAATATGTTGCTTGACTAACAACAGCTTAAAAAATCAAGGGTATAAAGAGTTCTTTCTCTGGAGAGAGTTTGAGAATATATTTTGAATAAATTTTGTGAGGAACATATCTTAGGTTATAGCCTAGCTCTGAGATTAATAAATGACCTCATACTCCAGAAATAAATAATAATTAAAAATTACAGTTCCTGAACAGCTCTTAAAAAAGCAAATTTATTAAAATCAACCCATAGCAAACACAAATTTACATTAATCTTAATGCGATCGCACCGTAGTATATTAGTAGACCTTTGTAGGTAAATCGAATCATCATGGAAAATTCTTCTACTAATGGCAAAGTTCCAGCGAGGATAAAAACGCGCCGGGATTTTTTAACCTATATGCTAGGTACTACAGTTGCATCAGTAGCTATCGGATATCTATTTCCCAAAGTCAGCCAAAGTCGTGAGATAGACCTAGAAACCCTTTGCTCACTTTATCCAAAGAATTCACGCTGTCAAAATTATCTTCCAGGATCGGTAGCACTGGCTGAAGACGGCAAACAAATTGAAGCTAATACACTATTAGCAACCGCAAAGCCAGGAATTCCGATTCTGGTAAAAGGCTTGCCAGATCGTAGCGTTGATTATCTGATTATTCAAGACGGGCCACAGATTGCTGAGTACGCTATCAATCCAATCTGCACCCATTTAGGATGTACAGTCAAGTGGGATCTTGAGAAGAATCACTTTATTTGTCCTTGTCATGGATCTCAATACGATTCTCAGGGTCGAGTTGTTCATGGCCCAGCTAAACGCTCCCTACCACTAATCACCGTAGTAGTCAAGCAAAACCAAATTCGTTTAGTCGATCGCAAACCTGCTCTAGATCCTCGTTAACCTAGCATTAACAAATCCAATTTAACAATGCCACCAGACTTTTTCGGCAAATTTATGAATTATAAAAGACTAACAAAAATTACTGCATGATTTAAATTTGTCGGGTAAGCTGACAACAGCAGTTTCATTCTCAAACCAATGACCACAAGTAGTCCCAAAATTTTAGCCCTGGACTTTGATGGAGTGATTTGCGACGGATTAATTGAATACTTTGAGGTAGCATGGCGTACCTACTGTGAAATTTGGTCTTCTGCTAACGACACACCGCCAGATGATTTAGCTTTGAGATTCTATCGACTAAGGCCTGTTATTGAAACAGGTTGGGAAATGCCCATTTTAATTAAAGCCTTGGTAGATGGAATTTCTGACGAAAAGATTCTTCATGAATGGGTGAGCATTGCCCCACAAATTTTGTTAAATGATAAGCTCCAAGCAAGAGAAATTGGTGCAAAACTAGATAACCAACGAGATGAATGGATTACTACTGATTTAAGTGGTTGGCTGAGTCTGCATAGATTTTATCCGTCTGTAATAGAAAAAATCAAATTAACTATTGACAGTGGAGTTAAGTTATACATTGTGACAACTAAAGAAGGGCGTTTTGTACAGCAGTTGTTGCAACAGGAAGGAGTAAATTTACCACCAGAATCAATCTTTGGGAAAGAAGTTAAGCGTCCAAAATATGAAATTTTGCGAGACTTAATTCAGTCAGTAGAAGACAAGCCAGTTAGTCTCTGGTTTGTAGAAGATAGACTCAAGACATTACAGTTAGTCCAACAGCAAGCAGACCTTGAAGATGTGAAACTTTTTCTTGCAGATTGGGGCTATAATACCCAAGCCGAACGGGAAACTGCTCAAAACGATCCGCGAATTCAGTTGTTATCACTTTCTCAGTTTGCCAAAGATTTCTCAGCTTGGCTTTAATATATTAAATATCGAGTCAAAAAGAGACGTAGCAGTGTTACGTCTCTACAAGGATTCTGAATAACGCATATTTAATTTCTGACGTATTTATATAAATCAAATATGTATTTTGTCAATTTAGGTGAAATAATAACTCACAAGTATTCACTCCTCACTTTGCACTTACTTTTATGCTTGACCTAACAAAACTGGCGCGACAAATGCAGGGTTTAAGTCAGCATCTTACCTTAGAAGCTGCTGCCAGTCGTCAGCGTTTAGAACTGGCACAACAACATTTAAAAAATGCTTACCAGTCTCAACAAGATTTAATCGATCGCCAGGAAAAATGGCGCGATCGCATTCTCTTTGCTAATGCTACCCCAATTGAACCGCTAGAAACTTGCATTGATATTCCAGTTCCGCCAAAAATTCATACTGTCATCGCTACCGATGGTTCCCAAATTGCCCCCAACCATCATGAAATTGCTTACTGTTATCTGCTAAATATTGGCAGAGTCGTCTTACACTACGGACAAAATCGCCACCCACTACTCGATAGTTTGCCAGAAGTATTTTACCGCCCAGAAGATTTATATATGTCTCGACAGTGGGGAATTAGAACTGAGGAATGGATGAGTTTTCGCCGCACTGCTTCAGAAACAACTGTGTTAGCAGAACTGGCGTGTGATGCAGCGCAAAAGGAAACGCCAGCGCTAGCGATGGTAGATGGTTCGCTAATTTACTGGTTTTTAGAACAATTGCCGATGGATGCACGCGATCGGATTTTACCCCCCATCCTAGAAGCTTGGCAGCAAATGCGTGATGCTAAAATTCCGTTGATGGGCTATCTTAGCGCCTCTCGCAGCATCGAAACAATGAACTTTTTACGGTTATCAGCTTGTCCTCATCCAGCGCCAGACTGTAAAAGTCATTGCCCAAATCAGTTAGAAAAAGTACCTTGTAAAATTTTTGAACAGTTGCGCGATACGTCTGTTTGGGCAACCAGACTCAAACCAGGACAACGTAGTACTTTATGGCGCAGCAATTCCCCCATTCTGGAACTTTACGGCGATCAAACAATTTACTTTTGCTACGTCCACGTTGGCACCGAAATCGCTCGAATCGAAGTTCCGGCATGGGTAGCGGAGAATGCAACCATGTTAGACCAAGCACTGGGACTAATGTTAGCACAAGTGCAAAAAGGATATGGCTACCCTGTAGCGATCGCTGAAGCGCATAATCAAGCAGTAGTAAAAGGTGGCGATAAAGCGCGTTTCTTTGCTCTACTTGAACAACAAATGATTAAAGCTGGTTTAAAAAATGTGGGAACTTCCTACAAAGAAGCCAGAAAACGGGGGAGTATTGCTTAAAATAATTTGTAATTCGTAATTGAATTCTTAGCTATGAATTACGCTTTATGGTACTAATGCCTTAGCTACTTTAAGGACAATTACAGATAAAAGTTCTGATGAATTCAGTTTACGTAACACTTCTTATCTTAAATTTAAAATCTAAATGTTTACTTTACAGTTTTTTAGGGAAAACTTTATTTAGTAGAGAAATAAGCAATAACTAGCTAGTTTGCTCACTATAAAGTAGTGGATACTTATTGGATCTACATCGAGTTAACTACGTTTTTATACATAAGCGAAATAGCCTTCGCCAGAACTGACATTAGGTGAGTCTCTAGGTTGATATATCCTATCAAAATGGTTAGCCAAATTCAGTAAAAAACGTACTAACTTATTTAAATTTTTTCCAAAAATATTTATACCTAAAAAGCTGATGAAACTATTTAAATCTGAGTACAAAAAATCTGAAGAGAAATACTCTCGATTTTTCTCCCTTTCTATAGATTTATTATGTATTGCTAACTTTGATGGTTATTTTAAGTATTTAAATCCAGTATGGACAAAAACACTAGGTTGGTCAATTCAGGAACTCGTTGCTAAACCTTTTATCAAATTTATTCACCCTGAAGATCGTGAATCCACTATTGCAGCAGCTCAAAACATTACACACTCGGTAGATGCAATCAGTTTTGAAAATCGCTATCTTTGTCAGGATGGTTCTTACAAATGGCTATCGTGGAATGCGACTGGTTTTAGCGAAGAAAAGTTGATTTATGCAGTAGCTCGTGACATAACTATTAACAAAGAGAATGAAATAGCCCTAAAAAATTCTATCCAAGAATTAAAAGCTTTTAAATTTGCCTTAAATGCCCATTCACTGGTAGCTATTACTGATAGAACTGGAAGAATAACCTATGTCAATGACCTATTTTGCGAAGTTTCTAAATATTCTTCAGAAGAACTTCTAGGGCAAGATCATCGAATTATCAATTCTGGACACCACACAAAAGAATTTTTTGCAAACTTATGGAAAACTATTGGCCAAGGAAAAATATGGAAAGGAGAAATTAAAAATAAGGCTAAAGATGGAACTTTTTATTGGGTGGATACTTTGATCGCCCCAATGTTGGGACAAGATAGAAAGCCCTATCAATATGTATCGATTCGTACAGATATTACACAGCGTAACCTTTCAGAGTTAGCTTTATTGGAGCGATCGCGCTTGTCAGTTTTGAGTGCAGAAGTCAGTTTAGCCTTATCTCAAAGTGGCACACTTCCAGAAATTTTGCAAAATTGTACAAATACTATTTCCCAATACCTTGATATCGGCTTTGTTTGTATCTGGACATTTGAACGACAGACAAACCAGCTACAATTGCAAGCTGGCGTTCATTGCACAGATATTACTTGTAGTACTTTGAGCGATACCCAAGATTTCCCAGAACATATCGCTTTAGTCAATAATATTATTGGCTTAATGATTCAAAACCATCAAGCTATTTTTAACAAAGAATTATCAATTAATAATTCAGAAAAGCTTGTCGAGTCTACATTTTCAATTTCTCGATTTTCAGCTTATCCTCTGATAGTAGAGCAGCAATTAATCGGTATAATTGCTTTATTCAGCAAGCAATTATTTACCGAACCAACTCATAACCTATTAAATTGGATTGCTAATAATATTGCTGTAGCTATTGACCGAATCTGGGCGCGAGAAGAACTCCTCAGCCGTCGGGAAGCCTTATTACTGCGTTTAGCTAGCCAAATCCGCAGTTCTCTCAACCTAGATATGATCTTAGAAACTGCTGTGAATGAAATTCGCAGCTTATTACAAATTGACCGTTGCTACTTTCTTTCTTATTTACCGCACCCATCCCAAGCAAGCTTAACTATTACCTATGAAGCACGAAATCCTAACTTAGCAAGTATGTTAGGTAGTATTCCACTGCAAAAAAGCACTTTTTTGACTAAAAATCTTCTCTCTCAAGAGCTAATTTGCATCGAAAATATTAATAGTAAATCACAAGTTGATTATGATATGCAAGAACTTTTAACTGAGTTTGGGATCACATCTCAACTAATGCTACCAGTTAAAAGTAATTCCGGGGAGATTGGGGCAATTGTGTGTAGTCATTGTAGTGGCGATCGCATTTGGAATAATAGTGAAATTAGTCTGCTACAAGCTGTTTGCGATCAACTAGCGATCGCCATCGATCATGCACAACTTTATACCCAAAGTCGCGCTGCTACTTTAGAAGCTCAAACTCAAGCTGAAAAACTCACTGAAACCTTGCATAAATTGCAACAAACTCAATCTCAACTGATCCAGAATGAAAAAATGTCTAGCTTAGGACAATTAGTCGCTGGAGTTGCCCATGAAATCAACAATCCAGTTAGTTTTATTCATGGTAACTTAACCTATGCTAACGAATACTTTCAAGAGATGTTAACTCTCTTGCACCTTTATCAGCAACATTATCCCCAACCAGAAGTAGAAATAGAAAATTTCGCTGCAAAAATTGATTTAGAATTTATTACTAATGACCTTTCTAAACTCCTATCATCGATGAATATGGGGACTAATCGTATTCGTGAAATTGTTTTGGGATTGCGAAATTTTTCTCGTCATGATGAAGCGGGAAAAAAACTAGTTGACATTCATGAAGGAATTGAAAATACGTTATTAATTTTGCATCATCGCTGGAAAGATAATGGAATTAGATCGGATATATGTATAGTTAAAGAATATGGTGATTTGCCCTTGGTTGATTGCTATCCTGGGCAGCTTAATCAAGTATTTATGAATATTTTAACTAATGCGATCGATGCTTTAGAAGAATCAATGACCAAAATAAAAACGGCTCTCCAAGAGTAGTTATGTTAAAATAACATGAATAAACAAAATAACCATCAA
>NZ_JABXKN010000123.1:0-51828 GCF_017115065.1 Nostoc sp. JL23 | reverse complement strand
AATTTTTACTCCAGCTTTTTATTATCCCATGTTATTTATATTAAGGATGAGTCTAATATCGATATTGATTGTAATACTTATTTAAAAGTTGCCTCTATTGTATTCTGTATCTAAAAGAGTATTCAAAATCATGGAATATCCTGATACTTTTGTTAAGTAGTGGCGATCAAGGAGCTTTTTCTTGTGGTAATTCAAGGTTTAAATTTAAGCACATATCTTGCAATTCCCGTATTATTAAGTCTTTTGGTTCCGGGAGACAATATAAAAGTATCTTTAGTTGAAAACGTCCGTCAGGCATCCACTAACAAGGAAGTGAGCCTATCTAGCCGTGAGCTAATCAGCGCCAATTCAACACCGAAAACATACTATGTTAGTGGTACTGGAAACGACAATAATAGCGGACTTTCTACTTCATCCGCCTTTAAAACAATTCAAAAGGCAGCAGACCTTACGAACCCTGGCGATACAGTACTGATTATGAACGGAGTATACACAAATACAGACAAAGCTGGGAGTGTAGTAAGTATTAAACGTTCTGGGACTGCAAATGCATGGATTAGGTATAAAGCATATCCTGGGCATTTCCCAAAAATTCAGCACAATACATGGAATGGTATCACAATTTCAAATAAAGCTTCATATATCGAGATCAACGGGCTAGAGGTTATAGGAAACAATGCCAATATCACCCTTGATTACGCGATGAGTGAGAAGACTAACAAACAAAACCCACTGACGAATGGAAACTGCATCAACGTTGATGGTCGAACGAATGGTCATGTTCATCACATCCGTATTCTGAACAACAAAGTACATGACTGTGGAGGAGCAGGTATTTCAGCGATTCAAGCGGACTATGTGACAATAGATAATAATGTGGTATTTAATAATGCCTGGTACAGCGTTTATGGTTGCAGTGGCATTTCAATGTTGAGTAATTGGAATTCTGACAACAACCAGGGATATAAGATGTTTGTTACCAACAACAAGACCTACAACAATCGCATGTACATCCCTTGGATTGCAGTTGGAAATATCACAGACGGCAATGGCATTATTATCGATAGTACAAGAAATGATGAAAACTCAAAATTGGGTGCATATAAAGGACGTACTTTAGTTAAAAACAATCTTGCATTTAATAATGGTGGTTCAGGAATTCATGCATTTTTAAGTGAGCATGTTGATATTGTAAATAACACAGCTTTTTTGAATAATCAGAGTCCAGAACTTAATGGTGGGCAAATATTTGCTCATACCTCATCCGATGTCAGAATTTTAAGGAACATTCTCTATGCTTTTCCTGGAAAAAATATTAACAATAACACTAAAAATGCAAACGTTGTTTATGATTACAATATTTATCTGAATAGTTCTAAGATAAGTGTCAAGGGGACTCACGATATTGTTGCAGACTCACAGTTTTTAAGTAAGCATCCCACTCTCGAAAAAATCTCTGAGAATTGGAAATCGCTAGAGAAACAAAATCCGCCAACGCGGACATCTATAGAGGCTAAGTCAGCAGATTTTGTTTGCGATCCAGTGAATTATCCTTTGCAAGACAAACTCATCAAAGTGGGATGCTCCCCGCTATCTTTAGCTCAAACTGCTTTTTCTGATGTTTCATCTAACTATTGGGCAGCACAATTTATTCAACAATTGTCACAGCGAGGTGTAATTGCCGGATTTCCTGATGGTAGCTTCCGCCCAGAAGAACCGGTGACACGCGCTCAATTTGCCGCGATGGTCAACAAAGCTTTCCAAAAAGCACAGCAACGGCAGCCAATCAGTTTTGCTGATGTGCCTAGCAACTATTGGGCATCCAGTGCGATTCAGCAAGCTTATACCATTGGTTTTTTGTCTGGTTATCCTGGAAATCGCTTTGAGCCTAATCAAGCTATTCCCCGCGAACAGGTTTTGGTTGCCCTCGCTAACGGTCTGAAATATAGTCCTAGCGGTAATACTGAAAGCACTCTGAAATACTTCAACGATGCCTCTAACATCGCTAGCTATGCCCGTAGCCCGATCGCAGCGGCAACCCAAAAGCAAATTGTGGTCAACTATCCGAACGTGAAGTTACTAAATCCAACTGCAACCGCCACTCGCGCTCAGGTAGCAGCTTTTATCTACCAAGCATTGGTTAGTTCTAATCAAGCCTCAGCAATTAACTCACCCTATGTCGTGTTAAAACTTAGCAATTAATTCGCCATATATAGTAGTTGTCGGGTCTACTACTTCAACACCTGTATCAGTCACAATTAGAATCTCTTGATTTAAATAGTTATTCAATAGAGGCGATCGCCACTTTAACTAGAGTGTGCGATCGTCTTCATTTTTACACTTAAAACTTCTATTTTTAAGCAACTATTCTATACTCTGTATCGTCTGACTCAGTATCCATATTTCTTGAAATACTCATTTAATTGTGCCAAGAGATAATACGGTGATTAGACTATTTATAGTCTATAAGTAAATATGCGTAAATAATCGAAGGTTTGCAGAGAGAAATTTAGCCCTTACTTGTTCGCGTAGCGTCTTTTCGGCGCAGTCTCTTGTAGAGAAGAGAGAACTGAAGCCCTTGTGATAAAATAATCTTAAAATTTTTACATTACTTAATCTACTTTGTTTCATTCTCGCCTACTTGCCTACTTCGTTTGACAGAGATTTTTTGACCATGACTATATAACTAAGGTAATGGTTTTTACAAAAAACCTAAAAATTGGGAACCTCATGCTTCAGTAAATGTCTAATTAATTAACAGTAAAAAACTAATTGTGACTGGAGTTAAAAATTAATGTTTACTTTAAATTGTTGGCAATCTAGAACAGCTGCACTTATGGCTTTGAGCGTCACAGTCGGTACTGTAGCGCCTTTCATTACAGCTTCGCCATCTTTAGCTCAAACTACTTTTTCTGATGTTTCATCTAACTATTGGGCAGCACAATTTATTCAACAATTGTCACAGCGAGGTGTAATTGCCGGATTTCCTGATGGTAGCTTCCGCCCAGAAGAACCGGTGACACGCGCTCAATTTGCCGCGATGGTCAACAAAGCTTTCCAAAAAGCACAGCAACGGCAGCCAATCAGTTTTGCTGATGTGCCTAGCAACTATTGGGCATCCAGTGCGATTCAGCAAGCTTATACCATTGGTTTTTTGTCTGGTTATCCTGGAAATCGCTTTGAGCCTAATCAAGCTATTCCCCGCGAACAGGTTTTGGTTGCCCTCGCTAACGGTCTGAAATATAGTCCTAGCGGTAATACTGAAAGCACTCTGAAATACTTCAACGATGCCTCTAACATCGCTAGCTATGCCCGTAGCCCGATCGCAGCGGCAACCCAAAAGCAAATTGTGGTCAACTATCCGAACGTGAAGTTACTAAATCCAACTGCAACCGCCACTCGCGCTCAGGTAGCAGCTTTTATCTACCAAGCATTGGTTAGTTCTAATCAAGCCTCAGCAATTAACTCACCCTATGTTGTGGCTGTCGGATCTACTACTCCAACATCTGCATCAGTCACAATTCCCCAAGGGACTGCTATTGCTGTGAAGTATGACAAGGCAGAAAAAATTCTGGTAACAAAGGATGAAACATCGCCCTTGACATTAACAGTATCTCAAAACGTGGTTACGCAAGATGGATCTGTAGTGATTCCTGCTGGTAGTCAGGTTATTGGTCAACTCAAACCTGCTACGGGTGGTTCTCAATTCGTTGCCGAGAAACTGGTTTTACCCAGTGGTCAAGAGTATCAGCTGAACGCTACTTCTGGCGTGATTACCAAAACTGAAACCGTCAATAAGGGTACTAGTCTTGGTTCAATTATCAAGAATACTGTATTGGGCGCAGGTGCAGCAACTGCGGTATCTGCTGTCACTGGCGATCGCGCCATTGCCACAGAAGAAGTCTTGGGTGGTGCTGGTATCGGTGCATTGGTTGGTCTGTTCTTCGGCAAGAATAGTGTTGACTTAATCGCCATTGACCCAAATACCGATTTACAAATGACAATCAATCAAAATTTGTTGGTTTCACTAAGATAGTCATTAGTCATTGGTCATTAGTATTTACAAAGGACAAATGACCAACTCTCTACTTCAGTGATTAGCCATTAGTCTTTACAAAGGACAAATGACAAATGACAAATGACAAATGACTAATTTTGAACTTCCGGCAACCAAATAATAAACGTAGTTCCCGGTGCGTTGGGTGAAGTGAATTTAGAGTTGATTGCAGGGCTGAAAACCTCGATTTCGCCCTGCATTTGCTCTATTAATTGTTTAGCGATCGCTAACCCCAAACCTGTGCCGGGGATTTCTGTTTGCGCTTGTACACCCCGATAATGTCGTTCTCCAAGATGTTCTAAATCCTGGGGTGGAATGCCAGGTCCGTTATCACTAATAACTATTCCCTGAAAATGAGCTTTTTCTTGCCCCGCCTGAATCAAAATTTTGCCACCAGTGGGAGTGTATTTCAAAGCATTATCAATAATGTTAGTTAACACCTCTCGTAATGCTTTGACATTGGCACGTACTAGGGATGAATTCTGTTGAATTTCTGTTATTAATTTTAGCTTTCGCTCTTGGGCGATCGCTTTGGCTGATATTAATAATGGTTCTAATATATCTGCTAACGAGCAGTCAACTGCTTTATCTCCCGTTCCCGGTAATAATAGCGGCGGTTTAGCGTCTTTTTGGATAGTTGCTTCTACAAATACTTCATCTTCTGGTAGATGTAGTGGTGCTAAATCTGCCTGTGTCAAGTCAATTACTTGTTCAAATTGTTGCAGTAATTCTTTAAGGCGATCGCTTTCTCTGACAATACTATTTGCCACATCCCGGTTAGTGTCTGCTGGTCGTAGTCGTTTTAATAGCAGTTTGCCAAAAGTCCGTAACGCCGTTAATGGGTTACGAAACTGATGCAATAGGTTATCCAGCAAATCCCGCTGTTTTTCTTGAAGAATTTGTTGCTCACGCAACTGTTGCTCAAACCATGCTCGCCGCTGATCTAAAATACAAGCGATCGCTAATGTTTGGGCTATCCGTTGAATCTGACTTTGTTCGTGTTCATTCCATACCCGGTCTTTCCTACCTGTCACTAGTAACCCCATCATCACACCCTCATAAATCAGAGGTAAAACAATTTGGTTGCCACTAAGTAGGTATTCCTCTTTGAGATCGGGTTGAGACGCATCTGGTATCTCAGACTCCCGTGACGAAGTTGGAGATTCTGAACCTGCTGTCAATAACCTTCCCTGATGATTGGGTAATATAAACGCATTTCCAAGTTGAAGTTGCTTGTATGCCGTCGCTTCAATAGTTTCCTCTCCTGGCGGCAATAATGTTGTTTCCGGGTAAATCACCACAGGAATCAGTTTGGCATCGCCGGACGGAGTATCTACCAATTCTTGTGTTAGGTACACAATACTTAAAGTTGCTCCCAGCCCTTGGGTTAGTAGCGCTATTTGCTCTCGACACAGAGCAAGAAAATCGGAACTGGCAGACATTAACATTTTTTAGCTCTTGCTCAAGATTATAGATTTTGAGGCATGATGTAAGAGAGGATACTTAATTTTTACCTCATTCATTTAATAAAGCTTAACTAAAATTTTCTTAGAGATGGTTTGTACTAGGAGATTATATTCTTAGGTGATTTTATTTTCTCTATGTTTCAAAGATATTAACTTTCTTATATTAAAAGGTTAAAAACTATTGATATTCTGAACTAGAACCTATATAATGACGACGGATTTTGTAGCTATCACTACAATCTATAGCTTGAAAGAGGAGGACAATAGATTGGCAAGGAGACGCAAAAGGAAGAGTCGTCGTCGTCAGGAAGGACGGCGCATTTTGGAGCACGTGCCTCAATATAGCATCGAAAGTGGCGAAGAAAAGCCTGTAACAGCAGCTAGAAGATTCATTCAAGCTGAAGGGATTTTGCCACCAGCGTTGCTACTTGTAAAGCGAAATGAACACACTACAGATCGTTATTTCTGGGCAGAAAAGGGACTGTTTGGTGCTCAATACGTAGAGGAAAATCATTTCTTGTTTCCTAGTTTGAGGGTGTTAGAACCTTCACCAGGTCAAGAACCTCTTGCTTTAGCTAGTCGGTGAACCATAGATGGTCATCTTGGGCATTGAATGTGGCTCCTGACTATTATTAACTGGCAAAATTGCTAAGTTTATGCAAAATTTAATTTTTTTTTAGTTTGTAGCTGATTTGCCAGTAAATCTAGTCCAGGTAGTTGGAAAGTGAACCTGTTTCAAACCACGCTAGATTGCATGGGTTGATACTAATTTGATCATGCAAAAAGGAACTGGGTATAGAGCCAAGCGTGTCTAAAAGTGCTAGTGAAGTTGCGCTCTTATGCCGTAGATGGTTAAAGTCTGCTCTGTCAATGAATTTAAGTTAATGAATTTAAATTTTTTCCCCACGACCAAAGTCGTGGGGAAAACTGACAAAGCAGCAATCTTGATTTTCTCCTTCCTACTTTCCATTACCTAAAGAGTAGGTCAGGTCAGAAGTCTGCATATCATAGTTAAGAGATGGTCGCAAAAATCAAAAATTATTTCCCAGGCTTGAGCTGTAGAGTCCTCTGCAACTCACTGAGTTCATCTCGATGGGCGACTACAGTTATCTTACTTGAGGAGGTTTGTTCGCTCTGAGTTGTTTCTACTTTGAGCGACACCTTCTCAAGTCTTCCAGATTTTTTCCAATAAAATAGACCACTTAAAGGCGACAGCAGTACCATCGCCAGAACAAGGGTACTGAGGCTAGGAAAAAGCAGGGATGTAACCAGAGATAGACAAACAATCCCAGTCGCTGCCAGTAAAGTTAGAAATATAGCTAAGAACCAACTGGGGCGAACATTACCTTCAAAAGTTACCTGATTTTGTTCTCGGTTTACGGCTGCAACTCGGTAAGACCGCGATCGAAAATACTCTTTTAATTGAGACATTAAAATAGCTTCATCTTGCTCAGATACTAGTTGAGCCATTTCTGTGCGGTCTTTAGTCGAGGCACGAATAAAGAAAAACAGCCCAACCGATAACAACAAGGTTAGCAGGAACGTAGAAGGCAGAATAGCAGTATCCATAACTAATTGTTAGTGTTTGACTGGAGGAGACTTATTCATTATCAATGATTCGTTACTTTTTACTCCCGTTGATGTAGTGTTGCCAAAGAAAAGCTAAATCCTGAGCTTGAACTTGCCATTCAGGAGAAACTTGGTACATCCGCCTGGGGCGTCCCCGTCCTTCGAGTTTCTTCCAATATCCAGTGATTGCACTTTGGTCTTCCAGAAATTTAATTGCACTGTAAAGTACGGTATCTGAAAGCCGATAGACGGGATACTCAGTTTCTAATTGCTCGATCAACTCGGTTCCGTAGGATTCACCTTGTAATAAAACAGACAGTATGTAACAAACTGCTAGTTCCTGACAAAGGTAAGTTGGCGGAGGATTCTCAAAAAATTGATATATATCCTCAAGTTTCATGGTTAGTGAATGGCTAAAAAAATGTCTTAGGGTAAAGTCTACAATCCTTGTAGCCAGTATACAGTGCTACTACTACGCGAGTAATACATATAGAGCTACTTAGACTAGATATCCATTGCGTAAACATCAAACAATTACCCACGCCTGTGAAGTTGTGGGGCGAGTTTGCGAGTTTTAAGGGCACAAAACAATGTACCCTCACTCAAGCTCGATACGGTGTGGTGAGGAGCGAACAGACAGTGAGAGAGTCACTATCTTGGTGTTAACTGATGCTGAGCTGCTTAGAACTGCTTAAGCAATAAAATGCCATCGAAGAAATTTTACAGGTAAAATGCTATTTTGTCTGTAAAACTTAATAAACACTTTGTTTTACAGTGATTTTCCCAATGTAAATTCTCAAATCTTCAGCGAAGGGATATATCTGGGATCAAGCTGCTACGTCAGTAGACATACTTAAGCAGTAACCATTTCTGATTTCCTCGATCGCAGAATTTCTTGTCTTATTTGGCAAGTGTAATAGTAAATTGATCAAAGAAGGCGCTACATACTAGGGGAAAGAAGACAGGAGAGGGGAGAGGTAGGGAAAGAACTCTCCGTGTCCTCGCATTCTTTCGTCCTCTCATCCTCGTCTTCTTTTATCAAGCACCCAGCATATTAGCGATCGCTATGTCACAAACTCCCGATGCCCCATCATCTTCCTCAACTCTTAGGGCAATTGCCCAAACTTTTCGCCTTACAGGTTGGATTAGCTTCTGGATTCAGCTAGTACTAGGCGTTGTTTCTAGCATAATTGTGCTACTGTTCGCCATCTTTAATCAAAGAACTGGCAGTCCTAGTAATAATCCTGGGACTGGCTTTGGTGTATTTTTAGCAATTTGTGGACTGGTTGTTTTAGGTGGGGGGATTTATTTAGCTTACCGTTACACGAGAATTGGCAAGCAATTGGAATCCTCCAATCCCAGCAACCGCCCTCGCAAAAGCGAGACTGTGCAAGTATTACGCTTAGGTGTGTGGGTGAATTTAGGAGGAACTCTAGTGACCCTTTTGGGGGCGCAAGCGATCGTTGGCACACTGGTAGCGCGATCCATATCTCCACAAGCGATAACTACCCAATTTTTTGACCCTACCCGAATTATTAGCGGTCTAGATATGCTTGTAGTACAGGCAAACACCAACACCGTCTCAGCCCACTTTGCAGGGCTGGTGGCGTCACTTTGGTTACTCAATCGCATTAACCGACCTTAAAAAAGGGAGTCAACCCCTTCAGGGAATTCAAAATTCAAAATTCAAAATTCAAAATTATTATCCCCATAAATAAATTTAGGGGCTTGAAATAAGGATAAATTATTTCTCATGCTTCGTATCTCGAAATAAATCTTTTTTCTTGTCTATAAATAAATTTAGGGGCTTGTATCCTTTTCTGTTTTGGTCAGAAGAAAAGGTAATAGTCAAAAATTAGCAATTTCTTTGACTTCTTTTCTCCTCTTTTTCAGCGGTAGCAATAATTCAAATATGTTGATTGAAGTTTTCCGAAATTATTAAATTAGAGTGTGGATAATAATACCAGTTATATTAGCACCCATCTAAAGAGTGATATTAGAACCGTTATCAGGGTGAATTAATCTTTATTAGAGGTCTTACACTATGAAAAAACTAGAAATTTGGAAGTTTGGTATACAAGTACTTTTTAGCACATTGATGATTGGATTATGTAGTTCCCTAATCTTTATGGAACGCGATAATAGCCAAAATCAGGCAGTGTACTGGAGTGATTTATCAGGTGTACTTGCCTACTGGCTACCCTCACCTGCAAACACTCAGGAGTCTAGAAAATCAGAAGATTAATCCCAAATTTTGGATTTTCAATTTTTCTAGCCCTGCCAATCTTGCCAGGGCTAGAAAAATTGAAATGCTTGCTTTTCTGCTCACACGAAGCCAAAATCAGTATATGCTGATGTGTTGGCAGGTAGATAATAGGCTAAAAACTGAGAAAAATCTGTGCTGGATATCAAGCAAATACGGGAAAATCCGCAATTAGTTCAAGAACGATTGAATAGTCGTAGTGGTAAATACGACATAGAACCGATATTACTGTTAGATCGGCAACAACGGGAACTTGAGGGGACGCGTAGTCAACTCCAAGCCCGTAGCAACGAAATTGGTAAAATTGTCGGTCAGAAGATTAAATCTGGGATCAATCCTCAAGACCCAGAAATTCAAGCTTTGCGGGATGAAGGTAACTCTGTAAAAGTGACGTTGAGTCAACTGGAACCCCAAGAAAAAGACCTCAAAGCCGAAATTGCTCAACTTGTGTTGGCACTTCCCAACTTGCCAAGCGACTCTACACCCCTTGGAAAGAATGAGGAAGATAACGTAGAAGTGCGCCGTTGGGGTGATGAGTACATTCCCCAAAATCCGAATATTCTCCCTCACTGGGAAATTGGCGAAAAGCTGGGTATTCTCAATGTTGAACGAGCTGTAAAAGTTGCCCAAAGTCGATTTGTGACATTGATGGGCGCTGGTGCGGCATTGGAGAGGGCATTAATTCAATTTATGCTGAGTCTCCATACTCAGGCTGGATATGTGGAAGTCAGTCCACCGCTGTTAGTTAATACTGAGTCTTTGACGGCGACCGGTCAGTTACCCAAGTTTGCAGAAGAAAGCTTTAAATGCGCTGATGATGATTTATGGCTGATTCCGACAGCTGAAGTTCCAGTTACAAATCTCTACCGGGGTGAAATTCTCGCTGCTGAGGATTTGCCTATTTACCACTGTGCTTATACTCCCTGTTTTCGCCGCGAAGCTGGTAGCTATGGGCGTGATATGCGGGGATTAATTCGCCTGCATCAGTTCAACAAGGTGGAAATGGTGAAATTTGTCGAACCTAGTACGTCTTTTGATGAACTGGAGAAATTGGTAGGGAATGCAGAAGCAATTTTACAGGCGTTGAAGTTGCCATACAGAGTAGTAAATTTAAGTACTGGAGATTTGGGATTTGCCTCTACCAAAACTTATGATTTAGAGGTTTGGTTGCCCTCTTCTGGCAAATACCGCGAAATTTCTAGCTGTTCCAATACTATAGATTTCCAGGCGCGACGGGCTGATATTCGCTTTAAAGAGGCGGGGAAGAAAGGCACTCAGTTCGTACACACTCTGAATGGTTCGGGTTTGGCGGTGGGAAGGACGATGGCAGCAATTTTGGAGAATTATCAACAATCTGATGGGACGGTGAGGATACCAGAAGTCCTGCAACCTTATTTTGGGCGTGAACTTTTGTAATTTGTCCTTAGTCTTTTACCAATGCCCAATGCCCAATGCCCAATTAGAATGGAGATAACTATAGCTTAATATCTTCACTAAATTTACTCTATGTCAGTTTTAGCAGCGATCGCAGTCTTGGCTGTTTTGATCTTGGTACACGAGTTGGGGCATTTTGTTGCAGCACGTTCTCAAGGCATTCTCGTTAACCGTTTTTCTTTGGGTTTTGGCCCAGTTCTTTTGAAGTACCAAGGTTCACAAACCGAATATGCTGTCCGCGCCTTTCCTTTGGGCGGTTTTGTGGGCTTTCCTGATGATGACCCCGATAGCGATGTTCCACCCAATGACCCAAATCTGCTGCGTAACCGTCCAGTTTTAGACCGGGCGATTGTCATCAGTGCCGGAGTGATCGCAAATTTAATATTTGCCTATTTGGTGCTGGTTCTGCAATTGGGTATCGTTGGTATTCCCAAAGAATTAAACTATCAAGCTGGTGTGATTGTACAGCCTGTTAATCAAGAATCTGTTGCCTATCAAGCAGGAATTCGGGAAGGAGATATTATTCTGGCTGTTAATGGTCAAGAACTCCCGGCTTCTGATAAATCAACTCCTTTGCTGACAAAAGAAATTCAAACTCATCCCAATCAGCAAATAGAACTGAAAATTCTGCGCGAAAATCAAGAACAAACCCTGAAATTAACACCAAAGCTAGGAGCCGATGGCAAAGGTGTAGTTGGTGTGGCACTTAGTCCAAATGCTACAGCAGTTTATCGCCGTCCGAATAGTCCTTTTGAAATTTTCGGTCTTGCTGCTAACAGGTTTCAACAATTATTTGTTGGGACACTGAGCGGTTTTGGACAGTTGATTACCAATTTTCAACAAACTGCTGGACAAGTTTCTGGGCCAGTTAATATCGTCAAAATAGGTGCGAAATTAGCTGAGGACAATAGTGTAAATCTGTTGTCTTTTGCGGCAATTATCAGCATTAATTTGGCTATTATCAATATTTTGCCTTTGCCAGCCTTGGATGGCGGACAACTGGCTTTTCTGCTGATTGAAGGCTTGCGCGGTAAGCCTGTACCGTCCCGGATTCAAGAAGGTGTAATGCAAACTGGTTTGGTATTACTCTTAGGCTTAGGAATTTTTCTGATAGTCAAAGAAACTACCCAATTAACTAGCCAATTGGAGTGGGTACAAAAATTGTTCCAGTGAGCATTACCCGCAAATCGTTATCTAAAAAGCAACGGGCAATAGAAATTTTAGCTCGTCTGAAGCGTCTTTATCCAGATGCTACTTGCTCTTTGAACTACTCAACGCCAGTACAATTGTTGGTGGCAACGATTCTCTCTGCTCAGTGTACTGATGAGCGAGTGAATAAGGTGACACCAGCTTTATTTGGTAAGTTTCCTGATGCTGAGAGTTTAGCGATCGCTGACTTGGTAGAATTAGAAAGTTTGGTGCGTTCAACTGGGTTTTATCGCAATAAAGCCAAGAACATTCAAGCCGCCTGTCGGATGATTGTCACTGAGTTTAACTCTGTTGTCCCCAACCAAATGGAGCAATTATTAAAGCTTCCTGGTGTGGCGCGCAAGACAGCAAATGTCGTTCTGGCTCATGCTTATGGTATTAATGTTGGCGTGACAGTAGATACTCACGTTAAGCGCCTCACCGAACGTTTGGGTTTAACTGAAGCAAAAGACCCGGTTCGGATTGAGCAAGATTTAATGGGTTTATTGCCTCAGCCTGATTGGGAAAATTGGTCAATTCGGCTGATTTATCACGGTCGTGCTATTTGTAAAGCACGCTCTCCCGTCTGCATTGCTTGTGAGCTTGCTGATTTATGTCCTGGTGCAAATAAGCCAGTGGTTGTCGGATAAGCGACACAAGTAACCCCAGAATTGATGGAGAGACTGTAGAATGGAAAACGGTGTCTTTAAATAAGTTAGAGAATATATGGCTAAAAAGAGCATGATTGAGCGCGAGAAAAAGCGCACTAGGTTGATAGAAAAGTATGCTGACAAGCGGGAAGCTCTTTTGGAAGAGTTCAGAAGTGCAGCATCTCCTTTGGATAAGCTAGAAATCCACCGGAAGATTCAACAGCTACCCCGGAATAGTGCGCCTACCCGTCACCGCAACCGTTGCTGGTTGACTGGTCGTTCTAGAGGTGTTTACCGCGATTTTGGGTTGTCTCGGAACGTACTGCGAGAATGGGCGCATGAAGGCCTTTTACCTGGAGTTGTTAAGTCTAGTTGGTAGTCAAGAGTCATTAGTCATTAGTCATTGGTAAATAACAAAGGACTAATGACAAAATATTATTGACCACAACACTTATCAATTCCCAGACTTTCTAAGAGTAGATCGCTGACGGCGTTGGCGATCGCAAACTCTCCGTAGAAGCTATTGGAAAAATCATAGGACTGCATCTCTGTGACAATGGCAATTACCAGAGAACCAAGGTCATTTTCTCCTTCCATCCGTTGACGCACAAAAATCTGTGCGGCTCGTTGGGCAATATTTTGGTTGACTGCTTCGGGGATAAATTCTGTATCTAGCCACCGTTGTAAGCGTTCTCGTAACCATTCACCTTCGAGTAGGGGGTTTTCGGGCGGTGGTAGGGTGATGGGTGGAATTGGTTGAGTCATTTTTTTTAACGCAGAGGGACGCGGAGGGAAACGCAGAGGAACGCTGAGGTTGACTCTTAGCATCAAATTGCGTTTCTAAGAGTGTTTTTTTATATTTATTTATGCAATATGATATCGCCGCTATTGTTGAGGGCTATGCCCAAGGCTATTTTCTCATGGCTGATGAACGCGATCGCTTGAGTTGGTACGGAAGTCGCGATCGGACTTTTATTCCTTTGGATGAGCGGTTTCGCTACCCCAAGTCTTTACAGCGCGTTCTGAATCAAGAACGGTTTACTGTGGCGATTAATCGGGACTTCCAAGCTGTAGTCGCTGGCTGTGCTGACAGAGAGACAACTTGGATTTCACCGGAATTGGAAAAGATTTACTGGCTACTTTACCAGAAGGGTTACGCTTACAGTTTTGAAACTTGGCAGGGTGACGAATTAGCTGGGGGAATTTTAGGGATTGTGATTGGTGGGGCTTTTATTGGCGAGTCGATGTTTTACCGCATTCCCGAAGGTTCAAAGGTGGCGATGGTCAAGTTGGTAGAAAGATTGCGTCAGAGGGAATTTGTATTTTTTGATGCCCAAATGATGAATCCCCATTTGGAAAGGTTTGGCGCTTATCGGGTTGGGGATAAAGAATATCAATCTTTACTTCAGCAAGCGTTGCAACGTGCTTGTAGCTTAGTATAATTGTATAAAAAAGCCTCGGATGTGATTGTTACTGATGTAGTAATGGCGGGAATGAAGGTATGGCCATAAAAAATGTTTCAATCATTAGAATAGCGATCGCGCCCATTTTGTTTGGCATGGTACAGTGCTTTATCTGCTGAGGCAATGAGTGTATCTGGCTTGATATTCCAAATGGGTATGCGAGAGGTAATTCCTAAACTAACGGTGATGATATTCTTGACATCAGACTGTACATGAGGAATAGCCAGAGCATGAATTGCTTGCTGAATACTTTGGGCTACTTTAATCGCTCCCGTTAAGTCAGTATTAGGCAAGAGTACCAAAAATTCTTCTCCACCATAACGCGCCACTAAATCGGCAGGACGATAAATTGTCTGTTGAACTCTTTGCGCTATCCTCATTAGACAATCATCGCCTGCAAGATGACCATAGTAATCGTTGTAAAGTTTGAATTTATCAACGTCAAACATAATCAGTGACAGGGGTTGTTGTTCTCGTGCAAGGCGTTTCCATTCTGCTTTTAGTCGTGCATCAAAGCAACGACGGTTAGCCACCTGAGTCAAGCCATCTAAATTTGCCAGTTGTTCTAGTTTCTGATTGGCATCTTGGAGAGCCAATTCAATTTGTTTACGTCCAGTAATGTCGCGTATGGTAATAGCAAAACCATCATCTAGTTTGACTGCAACAAAGTGATACCAGCAAGAATTGCCTAATGGATGGTAAAAATCCCGTTTTAAAGCTTCCCCCGTTTCAACAAGATTAACAAAGTGATTAAAGAGTTCTGGTTCTAGATGGGCTAAGAGTTTTTTGAGTACTAATTTGCCAATCATCTCTTCACATTTGCTTCCGAAGGCTCTAGCAATGACAGAGTTCACAACTAAACAACGAAAATCCTCAATGTACCCGGTTGTAGGGTTGCGAACAGCTTGCATAGCGGCAATACCATCTAGTGAACTATTCAAAATACTGGCTAGCATTGCCCTGGACTGATACAGTATCTCTTCTGTTTCCTTACGCTTAATATTTTCTTGTTCTAGAAGCCTTTGCTGACGTTGAATGGTTAATTGATTTTCTAGGCGCGCTACAACTTCTTCCATCTGAAAGGGTTTGGTGATGTAATCTATGCCCCCTGACTCAAAGGCTATCACTTTATCGAAAACATCATCTAAAGCACTAATAAAAATAACCGGAATGGTGCGTAGAACTTCATCTGCTTTCAGAGTTCTACAAACTTGATAGCCATCCATTTCTGGCATCTTGATATCTAAAAGAATAATATCTGGTCGCTTCGCCTTTACTGTTTTTAGTGCCATCCGCCCACTTGTGACGCTGCGAACAGTGTAGCGGAGTTTGACCAAAAAATCACTTAATAAAGGTATTGTTTTGCAGCCGCCCCAACAAGGGATAATAGTTCAAATCAATGAAAAAGAAAAAGACTGTAATTGCAAATAGAGCGATCGCTCTTTTCTACTGTTATATTAGTCTTTAAATAATCCTGCACCCAATCACAACTGTATTTCAGCAGGTTGAGATGGAGAATTTGTTCTAGATCCCACAGAATCACAAGTTGGTCATCTCCCCCAGAGGCAAGGGTTTTACCATCAGGGCTGAAGGCAATTCCCCACACATCACGCTCATGTTTAAGAGTTCTGATTAAAGTACCATCTAGTTGCCAAAGCTTGACGCTAAAATCGCCACTGGCAGAAGTGATCGTTTGTCCATCTGGGCTAAAGGCAACTCGCCACACCGCAGATTTATGCCCTTTAAAAATGGTCAACAATTTACCATCGATCGTCCAAAGACGGATAGCGCCATCAATGCCAGCAGCGACTATCAGGCGACTATCGGGGCTGAAGCGAACGGCTATGTATGGTTGCAGTATGTGGTAGCGTTCTCACCAGTGTTCCATCCCGCTTCCATAGCTTGACTGTGCGATCGATACTAGATGAGACAATCCACTGACCATCAGCGCTAAAATCAACGCCTAAGACAATCCCTTGATGCCCTGATAAGTGATTGAATTCATCAGCACCGTAGACAGCTTGTTCTAATACTTTGCAGGTTTGGAGATCCAGGGCATTGGCATCTGCCAAATTTTGCAGATCGAGCCGTTGAAATTTCTGTCTGGCTCGGATTGCTTGTACCAGTGCATCTAAGCGTTGATTGGAATTTAAAACTCCCATTGGAAGCAGATGCCGCCGATACCTCACTCAGCGATGCTTGCCCTGCGGCATAGAGTGTTGTGAACCCCAAGATAATAACTGCTACTAGAGCCAAACTTACCCCTAGCAGGAGTCGTCGCTGAAGGCGGGCGCTCTTTTGTTCACTCGCCAATCGCGCTTCAGTTTCTTTGAGTCGTTCCACTTCCAGTTTTTGCTTGACTTCCCGACGTTCCAGTTCTTGGCTGGCTGCTAAAAATCGATAGTCCAAATCGCTGAGACTTTTACGCTGAGTCCAGTCCAAGACCTCTTGTAAGGCATTACCCCGTAGCAGGCGTGACTCATCTTGAAAGCCCGATGCTACCCAAGCATTGAATGGCTGTGAATAAGGGCGCAGATTGTCTAACTGCTTTAATACCCATTCAGCATTAAAAATACTGCGGTAGATGGGATTTTTAATTCTGAGATAGCCGTTGTGTTTCTCCACCAATCCCGATAGTAAAAGCTCCGTCTGTTCTCGACTATCATCGGTAGGCACGGGAGATATTGGAGGTAGAGGATACCAAGAGTCGCTAGTATTTTTATTCTTTGCGTCCTCTATTTCCTCTGCTTGCAATACCTGCTGATAAAGACTTAACAACCGTCCAGCTTGTTGTTGGTTAAAAAGTAGGCGATCGCGAATCGTGCGGAGGTGTTCGGGTTCATCTTGTGATTCCCAGTGTTGGATAATGTGCGATCGCACCAATTCTTCTACCCAATACGCCTCAGTTTTTGGGGATAGGATAATTTTCCGCTCTGATGTATTTAAGGCAGTTTGGAGAATTAATTGACAGAGTTTTTGAGTTAGAAACGGTTGCCCCCCTGTCCAATAGATCACCTCTTGCAGCACAACTTCTGGTTGGCTGATTGCTCCCTGTAACCCATTTAGCAATGGGTTAGCTTCATGCAATCGAAAGCCGTATAACTCTATAGCTGTCCCAATGTTAAAAGGTGTCCGGCGTTTGTCAGCAATTAAGTCAGATGGACTGGCGACTCCAAACAATGCAAATCCCAGGCGTTGAAAATTCGGATCGTATGCCTGCTGATTGTAGCAATGACGAATCCAGGCAAAAAAGTCATTGACCGGAAAATTCAAACTCAGCAAACTATCAATTTCATCAATTAAAATGAAAATGCCTTTAGCTTCGCCGCCGCCTTCACAATCGCTCTTGACATTTGGCAGCAATACTTCCTCAACAAACTGGTGTAGTTTTTGTATAGGAGAAAGACCTGTTTGCATATTCCACCATTGCTTAAAGTTGACGTGTTCCGCCAGATTTAACCCGTAGAATATGCTGACAATGATTCCTTTATACCATTGTGCTGATGTGGTATCCTCGCTACCCAATTGCGTCACATCTAAGTAAACACATTTATAGCCTTCTGACTTGAGACAACGACTTATTCGCTGTAGTAGGGACGATTTACCCATTTGGCGAGAGTTGAAGACGTAGCAAAAATTACCATCTTTCAGACTGTTATAAAGTTTTTCGTCAGCTTGACGCACAACATAAGTGGGATCGTCGCTGTGGAGGCTACCGCCAACTTGGTATCTCATGTACAAAGTGTGATTAGAAAAGGAGGAGATAAAGAAGGAGTCAGAATTCAGAATTCAGGATTTAGAATACTACATCCATGCCACACTATCCCGTTCGTGAAGTCTCTTGTAGAGTAAGACGGTGAGGAATGGGTATGCAGTAGATGCGATGCCTACGGCGGGCTACGCCTACGCAGAGGGAAAAACGTTGGCGCAATGGTTTGCCTTTGCAAAGACTATGATTTACTGATTTTAAATTGGATGTTGACCAAAGCCAGTGGGTTGATTAAATCCGCCAAATTTCTCAAAGCAATTTCGTCTTTGTCTAACCATCGCTAACCTTGACCCGGAAAACATGGCAGATTACTTGAATAAGTACCAAAAGTCTGACAGGAAAACCATACTAATGAGAATTTGGACTACTACTGCTGTGCTAGCTGCTTTTTGGCTAATATCTGGGGTCATAGGTTCTGAGCCAATCAACGCTACTTCTGTTTTGGTAGAAAATGTTATATCATCTCCGACGCCAACGAATGCAAAACAGATTACTGTCAGTAACACCGAGTTTGGTCTGAAGAGAGTTGACTCCAAAGGAAACGTTACTATTTTCCAGACAACAAGAGTGCCACTTCAGGAAGGAAACATCTACGGGTGGCGGATTAAACTCAAAAACTACCAAGGTGAAGTGAAATGGCGTGAAGTCTTGTATTTACCAAAACCTCCAGAAACTTGGGGTACAGATAATGGTGAAGATTTCTCAATATCAGCAGACGGCAAGACATCTGTAACACGGCGCACACAGTCGGCTCCAGAAGGTGTAATTGAGAATTTTTGGACAATCGCCCCTGGCGATCCGGTTGGTAAGCATAGAATAGAAGTCTATATTGATAACCGTTTGATCGGTACTTTCCAGTTTGAAGTTATTCCAGTTAAGTAGAGATGAAGGGCATTGGGCATTGGGCATTCGGGCGGAGGGGCGGAGGGGAAAAACTTACTGCAACTTCTCCCCTGCTCCCCTGCTCCCCTGAAGCTGAGAGTATCTTAGAGATAGAAGTTTGATTCTTGTTAGGTGGCGATCGTGAATACAGAGGAATTCCTGCGATTGATCGAAAAACAGCGTCTATGTCCTCAGACACTACCAAAAGGACTGCAAGCAATGTGGTATGACAACAAAGGTGATTGGAGCAAGGCTCATGAAATAGTTGCAAATGCCAGTGATGCTGATAGTGCCTGGGTTCATGCTTATCTGCACCGCAAAGAAGGCGATTTGAACAATGCCCATTTCTGGTATCAACGCAGTGGTCAGCCAGAATTTTCAGGAGAACTAAGCCAAGAATGGGAACAAATAACTTCTGTATTGCTAAAGAAGGTCAACGTGACGCATGAATGCTGAAGATTTAAAAAGGCGTTTTGCCGCAGGAGAAAGATATTTTCCAGCCGTCAACTTGAGTGGGGACAAGCTGATTGGAGCCGATTTGCCTGGAATTAATTTATGGGGATCTGACTTGAGTGGAATTAACTTAGCTAAAGCTAAACTCTGGGGAGCAGATTTGAGTAGTACTAATTTAGCCAAAGCGAATTTGACCAGAGCTAATTTGAGCGGTGCCAATCTGAATGAAGCAAATCTTCGAGGAGCAAAACTCAACTATGCCAAGTTGTATGGAGCTAATCTGACTGGTGCTTACTATGATGAAAGTACGCGGTTTTCTAGAGGTTTTGACCCGATCAGTAGAAATATGCGGAAGGTGTAGGGAGTAGGGGAGCAGAGAGCAGAGGAAGAAGAATTATTAATTATTGATCAATTCTCAATGCCCAATGCCCAATGCCCAATGCCCAATGCCCAATACCCAATCTCCTTCAAATAACTGATAAATGTTGATGCGAACTATCCAACATAGACGATATCAACATTTGTTCAAAGACTTTGGAAAGAGCAGTTTGAAAACGCTGACGGTGTTTGATTTTGAAAAAAGGTCGAACTATTTCTGCGTAGGCGCAGCCCGCCGTAGGCATCGCACCGTTACCTTCTCTATTATCAATAACTCGAATTGCCCGCAAAGTCCCCAACTGGATTTCTTTTTTTACCATCAACTCAGAAATTCCAGTTGCGCCTACGCCATTTTCAATCGCGGCTTTTGCCATCTCACCACTGGTAAACACTAAAATTACATTCAGTTCGCTGAGATTGATGCCCCAATTTTGCAACGCTTCCTCAAACCTTTGCTGGGTTCCAGATTCGCGCACCCGCATCACCCAAGGAGTTTGGGTTAGTTGACTTAAATCAACTTCTCCCCACTCAAACCAAGGGTGTTTTTGACCGACCACAATTTGCAAGCGATCGCTCGCCACTATTTCGTACTCTAGAGTATTCTGAAGCGCTGGCTTTACATCACCTTCCACCAAACCTAAATCAAACTGTCCCATCGCTGTACCAACACAAATCGTTTCTGCATTGGCAAGGGTACAGTCAATCTGGATACCAGGATATTGGCTCTTAAACTCACTAATCTTACTTGGTAGCCAGTAGTTACCAATTGTCAGACTCGACCCTAATTTCAATTCACCCCGTTGCAGATTGTTCAATTCTCGCAATCCCCTTTCTGTCAAGGAAACTTGATCGAGAATTTTCTGCGCTTCCACTTGCAGTAATTTACCCGCTTCAGCAATCTCGATATGGCGACCAATCCGATGGAATAGTTTCACTCCGTATTCTTGTTCTAGGTTGTGGATCGCTGCACTGACGGCAGGTTGTGTAATATAAAGCTCCTCTGCTGCGCGAGTAAAGTGTAAGTTCTGCGCCACAGCCAGAAATATTTTTAGCTGCTCAAGCGTCATTCCTGCCATTTATCGTATCCCTAAGACTTGGTGTCAAAATTTTAATCACTTTCATTTATCATTTTGACAAATAAAAGCATTTGATTCTATCGGTTAGTTTGACTAAAGTATAAATCAAAGCTTCGGCAGGCACAAAATCAAAGGGCCAAGTAAAGAGCAGTGGAGCAGTTGCAGTAAGTTTTTTCCCTCTGCACCTCTGCCCAATGCCCAATGCCCCATACCCAATGCCCAAGCATGAACATAAGGACATCCACAAATGAACGATTTAGTAACTGCAATTACCACAGGGATTACCGCATTCACTGCCACCAACATCGATGATATTGTCATACTGACGTTACTTTTTTCACAAATAAGCAAAACGTTTCGCAGTCGTCACATCCTTGCTGGTCAGTATCTCGGTTTTGCAGCATTAATCGTTGCTAGCCTTCCCGGTTTCTTCGGTGGACTAATCATACCGCAGGACTGGATTAGACTACTTGGGTTAATGCCAATAATCATTGGGGTAAGCAGTTTACTAAAACGCGAAGAGGATTCACCAGAGGAAGCCGAAGAAGAAACCGAGCCGTCTTGTCCCTCTATAGTTAGAAGTTTTGTCTCTCCGCAAACTTGCAATGTTGCTGCGATCGCCTTTGCTAACGGCAGTGACAATATCAGCATCTATGTGCCCCTGTTTGCCAATTCAGAATTCGATAGTCTGCTGGTGATTATAAGTGTATTCTTTACCCTGGTTGGTGTATGGTGTTATACCGCTTATAAGTTAACCTACTTGCCTGCGATCGCCAACTTTTTAACTGAAAATGGCAGCACTTTTGTCCCTTGTATCTTGATTGGTTTGGGCGTGTTTATTGTCACGGAAAATGTTACTTGGACTCTTTTATCTGTAGTTTCTAGTTATATATTCTCATTGATTTTAGGTTTCAATACTCAGCCGTCGAGTGAAGAACAAGAAAAATTAAGTGTCTAATAAAGAAGTGCATCATCAATTTTCTGAGCAAAACGAATTCTAAACTGGAAAATATCTTACCCATCAACAGGAATCAAAACATGAAAATCTGGAAATCTCTGCTAATTGTCTTAATGATTGTCGCTAATCTAGCCTTTGCTCAACCTTCTTTTGCTGATAGACCAAAATTTAGCAAAAACCCTGATTACATCGAAGTCACTAAAGCACTTAAGCAACTCTCGCAGACTAAAGATACTCAAACTCAAGTTGAAGGTCTGACACCAGAAGAAATTAAAAAGAGAACCGAGGAATTAACACTGCAAAAATATGCTTTAGAGACGGGAATCAATTGGGGTCAGTGCAACAACCAAACAGGTAATACCATAGCGGTATACGGTAAAAGACCAAATGATGAAGAAGATGAAGATGCCGTATACGAGAATGGTCTATATTTTCTAGCTGATGGTCAGTCCACTAAAAATAACTGGGATTGTGATGGCATCTATCTACCGAATGATGTCCAGGTAGCAAATTTCACTTCTAGTCCTAATGGGCAAGGTGAAGAATTGACAGGAGCGGCGGCTCTGAAGATCCTTGATGGAACTCAATTGGTAATTAAGAGGAATCCAGATACTGCTGCGATTGAATTGAATGTCCCGACTGTAAAAGTTCTAAACAGCAAAGAGGCTAACTGGTTTATCCCAGATATATCGCAGGATCTCATAAATACACGAGTTCCTAATGCGCCTAGCAATCAGTCTTGAAATAGAACTGCATAGTCTATTTTTGAATGATTGTTCTGAATTTAAATAGGGTAACAGCCAAAATCAGAGAAAAACAGGACAAACACTGGTGAAACATCTCTCTGATCTTGGCTATTTTTTTTGAATTTATCTATCCTCAATTTTAGGCTTGTTTTATTTTGATATCTGCATTAAAATAAATTTTGGAAAAAATGTACAATCACAACAGGCATATTTCATTAGCGCAACTATTGTGCTGGGTGCAAGTCATCTGGAAAGAGATTTTCTACTACCTTCGCATTTTTTTGATAAGAGCCGCTTTGGGGATAAGGGTGTTATTGATGCAGTTAAAATTGAAACCTACAGAAGAAGAAAAAGATAAAAAAAAGCCAGGACGACTGAATCCGTCCAGAATCCGAGATCACTTAGCAAATGAGCGTACCTATCTCGCTTGGATGCGGACAGGGATCGCTCTTTTAGGTTTTGGTGTTGTTATTGTACGTTTGCGTGCCTTCCATGTACCTTTAGTACCCCGTCCTGGCAACGGCTGGAAGTTAGGTTTAGTCTTCTCGCTGGTGGGTTTAATCACGGTGTGGCTCTCAACAGTACATTATTTTGCTGTGCGTCGTGATATCGAAGAAGATACTTACGAACCAACAGACCGTTGGGTGTTGCTGTTCAGTCTCGCTGTGATGATTCTCGGAACTGGGGTAATCTATTTTGTTTTTACAACTTCTTTAGATCCATCAAGTCCACTTATCCCTGAGTAATAAGATTTTTAAAATCGCACCTTATACACCTCGAATAATTCCCCTGATTTATGCGTTGCGACTTTAGCACCAGCGGCCTTAATCGTTTTTTCCCACTTAGCCAAAGGCTCTAAAAACACCTCAGCCCCTAAATAAGTTTCCAGAACTGCCCAATCTTCTGCTAAAGGCTGTTCTGGATTGAGAACGTCAAACACAAAATGTCCACCTGGTTTTAATACCCGCTTGACTTCTGCTAGTACAGCATCCCAATATTCGAGGGGAAAATAGCAGCTAAATCCGGTGGCGATCGCTAAATCAAATTGCTCTGATGGATAGTTTAACTGATGAGCTGCTCCCAACTCAACCCCTTTGAACAGCTTAGAATTCAACTGTGGCCCACGAGAATTAAGGGTATCGCGTGCCACATTACTGATTTCTTGCCCATAAAATAACGCTTGCCAATCCCGCCAAGGATAGATTAAAAAGCTGATCCCACAGCCAATATCTATACAGTGCTGGTTTTTTTGAGGTTTAGCAATTTCCCAGAAAGGGGAAGCAATTCTCCCTGAGAAACTTCCAGAAATCCACTCGCGGAATATCGGCATCGCTTGTACTTCTTCTGGGAGTTCAAAGGTTTCACGTTGATATTCTCGGTTAAAGCGATAAGCTATTTGGGCTAATCTTTCGTCCCAGTTGGTTGATTTGGGTGAACTAAAGAGATTTTGAAACTGAGAATCGGACTTTTTAGACATTTAGGTTTTTGCTACTCTTTCTAAGAATTGTAGTCAAATTCGCAAAGCGATCGCCTACGGCGGCTGGGTACGCCATCGCACCCCCATCCAATCTCCTGCTAAAGTTTGTCCTAAGTCATGGGTACTAATGACCAATGACCAATGACCAATGACCAATGACTCATGACTAATGACTACTCAACTTTTTCATACCAGATACCTACTTTCTCAAAAGCACCATAAGCAAGCTTCAGAAAATTCACTATTCTCTGTTTTCCAATTATCCCAAATTCTTTATATTCTCTAGCCTCTGCAAAAGTCAGGCGATTTTGGTCAATTATGTTTCTTTCTCTGTATGCTAACTTCGGAAAATCTATAACTTTTATCTGATATTTATTTACTATGTTCTGATAGTTGGAGTCTGACTCTAGATGCTCCCAATCATCACACAGCCCTAAATTCCTCACCAGAATATGAGGGATTTTGTCACCGTAGGTATTCACTGACTGAGCAAACAGGTTGATGCTGTCGTATCCTCCTGTAGATACAAACCATTTGCAAAACATCACTCCCTGCGAACTTCCTAGTTCAAGTAATTGATTAGATTCAATCCACCCTTGTACTGCTCTATGCGATTGTGCGGCTAAATTCACAATTACTGGCTTCTCTATCGCCCACTCAAATATTCTATCTGCCTTATTTGCCTGTCGTTCATTCTCACTAAACACAGCATATTTACATATCTCCTTATATACCCCTGCTACATCTGGATTCGATCTATCTGTCTCCACTGGTACAAATGGAATTCTCTTATCCAAACAGTACTGAATCATTGTCCTGGCAAAGAGAGATTTTCCTACCCCGCCTTTTTCACCATCCACAAAATGAATCGTCGGCATTACAGCCACCTCTAATAGTTATTAAAGTCTGATATATCTTTCCCAAACTAAGAACTTTTTGGCCATTGCCCCCAAGTATTTTGGTGGTTTTATGAGAAAGTATAGCCGTGATTTGGATATATTCCAACAGTCTCATTTTACACAGGCAAAGTCCGTCTGCGCGGACTAAGACAAAACAAGGGGCTTAAGCCCCTTGTTATAACCTGCAGAAGCAGGTTTTGTTTAGACGTGGTTTCTAACCCTCTTTTGGCTGCGATATTAGCCTAAATCGAAAAGCAAGATTTCGCCGCCGATGTTGGTGCTAATTTCTAGCTGTTCTTCGCCGTTGATTTGTACACCATCACCGGCTCTGAGTTCTTCACCATTTAAGTTAACTATGCCTTGGGCTATTTGTAACCAGGCATAACGACCGGGTTTGACTTGATAATTAACAACATCACCTGACTCTAAAACAGATGTGTATAAATCAACATCTTGGTAAATTGTCACAGCACCATCGCGCCCATCTTTAGCAGCGATTAAGCGAAGTTTGCCGCGCTTTTCTTCTAGAGGAAAAGCCTTTTGTTCATATCTTGGTGCTAACCCTTCTCGATCGGGAAGAATCCAGATTTGTAGTAAGTGTAGTGGTTCTGTTGGTGAGGGATTAAATTCACTGTGGCTGATTCCAGTTCCAGCGCTCATAATCTGGGCATCACCAGGGCGAATCACTGAGCCAGTACCCAAGCTGTCTTTATGCTCTACAGCACCTTCTAAGACGTATGTGAGGATTTCCATGTCACGATGGCTGTGGGTAGGGAATCCAGCACCAGGGGCAATGCGATCGTCGTTAATTACCCGCAGAGAGCGAAATCCCATGCGGTTGGGATCGTAAAAACTACCGAAGGAAAATGTGTGATAACTATCGAGCCAGCCCATTTTCGCGTGACCACGGGCATTGCGATCGTGAATTAAGTGGGTAATTGTATTTTGAGACATAAATTTACCTCGTTGTTAATTGTTTTTAGAAGAATTTAGAATTCAAAGTTTAGACTTCTGATTGATTAGACCTAATTTGTAACTATTTAAATAGTAAAGTATATACACATAAAATGAAAAGTACGCACTTAAAAGTGGCGTACTTACCAAAAAGATACTGTGAAATTTGACAGATATTTTTAATTGAAGAAAATACAATCTTGGAAAACTAAATTACTACAATTTAAATTTTTGCACAACAAGATTAGCTGCTAGGGCGTGTTATATACTTCTCAAAAATCCGATCGAGGTAACGTGAATTCCACGACTTATATAATGTCTGTCTAATTCGCTGAATAAATGCCCTCACCCTAAATCCCTCTCCCTGTGGGAGAGGGACTTTGAATTTAGCTCCCCTTCTCCCAATATGGGGAGAATGGGTTGAGGATGAGGGCGAATTTTGCATTTGTGCAAGAGGTCTAATAACCTCTGCCTAGTTTTACCACATAAAAATGCCCCTCTCCGAGTCGGAGAGAGACACTTTTGAACTTTAGTTATAGGTAGAGAATTTTGTAGAACTCACATTAAGATACCGTTATCATAGGGTTCGTTAAACTTTAGTCTAATGCACCCTATTAGTAAATTAAGTGTCTCTCAAAAGTGCTTACTTTACACCAGCAGGTATCTTTTGAGTTTTAGTAGTAGCCGCTTTGCCATTCTCTGCCTTAATTTCTGCTACTTGCAGATGAGCTTCTAAGAACCAGAGTCGTTTGTCAATGGTGCGGGAAATTTCGGTGTAAAGGTCAGCAGTATCGAGGTCGCCTAATTCATCAGTTTTATCGATCGCGTCTCGGAGATGTTTAGCATAAAATGCGTAACGATCTGACAAGGCTGTTACATGGTCTTTACCATCCAAAATATCTAAGGGATATTCTGGCAAAATTGAATTACTAGCTGCGGCGCGGGCTGTTCCAAAAGCGTATCCGCCTAAAGCTGTAACGCGTTCAGCTACCATATCGATGTATCCTTCCAATTCCCCAGCAAGTTCATCAAATAATAGGTGTAGCTGGTAGAAGTCAGTTCCTTTTACATTCCAGTGCGCTTGCTTTGCTTGGGTTTTTAGATCCGAAGTAGCTGCCAAGGTTTGGTTGAGAAGTACCACGATTTGTACTCGCGCTTCGGCGGGAATATCAATGCGGGTAGGGTACAGACGTGATGTAATGGTGTTGTCGCTCATAGTTCTACGTTAATGCCTTCTGCATCTAACTTTACAGATTTTGGTTGCCTGTGCGAAACTCTCTGACGACAGATTATATTAATGGCTGAATGTGTTACTGTATATGACTATTAGTCAGATACGATGGTTATCTATGGTATTGAATGTACCACCGAAAAGGCGATCGCGAATTACGTCATTGTGCAAAAAGTCATGGGGAAAACCCAGTTCAATTTGACTCACTTCATCTAATCGTTGCAGATGTTCTGGCGAGAGGCTGACTTCTATTGAAGCTAAGTTATCTTGAAACTGCGTTAACTTACGTGCCCCAATAATTGGAATAATCACACCACTTTGAGCGCGTAACCAAGCTAATGCTACCTGTGAAGGTGTATGGCCAATTTCTGACGCAACTTGACTAACAACTTGAGCGATCGCTAAATTCTTCTCAGAAATCCCTCCGCCCAAAGTTTCGAGTCGCCCTTGTTCACCGCCTCCTTGAGAAGGCTGATTATACTTGCCTGTCAAGACACCACCACCTAAAGGCGACCACGGTGTTACTGCTAAATCGAAGGCTTTAGCCAACGGTAGCAAATCCCGCTCTGGCGTTCGCTGAATTAAACTATACTCAATTTGCAGGGCGACAAACTGCGTCCATCCTTGATAATGGGCGATGGTATTAGCTTGGGAAACGATCCAAGCGGGTGTGTCAGAAATGCCGATGTAAAGTACTTTACCTTGACGCACTACATCATCAAGCGATCGCAAGACTTCTTTAATCGGTGTTGTGAAATCCCAAGCGTGCAACCAGAATAAATCAATGTAATCGGTATTCAGCCGTTTCAGGCTACCTTCCAAAGATTGAATTAAATTCTTGCGATGGTTTCCACTGGCGTTAGGGTCGCCCTTTTTATCATTCATCCGCAAGGGAAAGGAATATTTTGTCGCAACTACAAAGCGTTCTCGTTCTTTAGCAATCAACTCGCCGACAATTTTTTCACTGCTACCATCGGTATAACCATTGGCGGTGTCAATGAAATTTCCCCCTGCTTCTGCATAGCTATCAAAAATTTTACGACTTTCGTCAACAGATGCACCCCAACCCCAATCTTCACCAAAGGTCATGGTTCCCAAGGAGAGTTCAGAGACTCTTAACCCGCTTTTGCCCAAGAGTTTATATCTCATGAATATTTTCTCATTAATGAAAAAACTAAGCAAATACCATTCCAAAGGCATGATAACTGGAAACTGGGAGCGATGTTTGACTTAATGCATCGACCTGCAATGCCAATGCATCGACCTGCAATGTTAATACATCGACCTGCAATGTTAATACATCGACCTGCAATGTTAATGCATCAACCTGCTATGTTAATGCATCGACCTGCTATGTTAATGCATCGACCTGTTATGTTAATACATCGACCTATTATGTTAATGCATCGACCTGTTATAGCAATCCTATTTGAGTTGTGAAAAATATAGATTAGGAAACGAATCGCCAAGGACGCCTTCTCTGCGAGAGGCTCTGCCAACGCGCAGCGTCTCGAAGAGAAGGATACAAAGGAAAGAAAGAAGAAAGAGAGATATAATTTTCACGAATGATTTAGGACTGCTATAAGTTTATCGGCAATCCCAAACAACCAACCTTTACCGTTTGTCAATTAGTTAACGGTGTGTACCAGCAACAACAATATCGCTTAGGAGATACTATTTCTTCTGATGTCTTGCCAAATTTACAACTTAAGCTAGACGACATTATGCATATTTGAACTGGGGATTGGGGGCTGGGGATGATTCGGTGAGGTAAGAGCGATCGCTACAGTTTTCTAAGCTAGAATACCAAAGCTGTGTTTAGACACATCTAACTTATCATTGCCAAAGAGCCATTATTTTTATGAATTACTACGTAATCTACGACGGGAATTGTAATCTCTGCGTTAGCCTGGTGCAATTGCTAGAAACCTTAGACCAAGGAAAGTTATTTCGCTATAGTCCCATGCAAGATGAGCAGACACTTTTACAGTGGGGAATTTCAGCCCAAGATTGCGAACAGGGAGTGATTTTAATTGATGGTAATGAACCTCAGAGACGCTGGCAAGGCAGTAATGCAGCAGAAGAAATTGGGCGGTTATTGCCAGCAGGAAGTATATTTGTAGACGCTTATCGAGCATTACCGGGGATGAAATGGGCAGGCGATCGCTTTTACGAACAAATCCGCGATAACCGCTATGCACTCTTTGGTGAACGTTCTAATACATATCAATCATCGTACTGTGTTGATGGTAGCTGCAAGCCGTAGGTAGTAAAGGTGAAGGTATTCCCAGTCTGAGGCAGGAAGCAGAGGGCAGGGGGAGCAGGGAGCAGGGGGCAGGGGGATGAAGGGAAACCCCATAAATAAATGTATTGGCTCTGAGACAAATACGCATTATTTATCGTCGCACTTTTCGCTCAAAATAAATATTTTTTCCTTGAGCATAAATACATTTATTAGCTCATAACCCTAGAGTGCGGGGGAATTCCAGCATCTTTCTCCCCCTGCCCCCTGCCCCCTGCTCCCCTGCCTCTTTGGTCATTAGACAGAATTTTTTCTGGTAAAAAATCCGCCTCCAGATGCTAGCAAAAAGTCTGCTAGACCAACCATTATGCTATCTGGCGTGTTTGTAAACATTGTGCAATCAATGACATTTGCGATCGCCACCGGAAAGGGCGGGTACGCCATCGCGCCGCAATTTGGCACAACAAACTGAACTGACGGGAGGATACTGCGTGAAAATTGGTGCTCAATACTTGGGTAACGGAGAGTGTGAATTTACAGTTTGGTCTCCGCTATTAGATAGCGTCACGGTAAAAATTTTGACGCCAGAACAGCAGTTAATTCCCCTCAAGCCTCAATCTGAGGGATACTGGCACACGAAAGTCAACGATGTATATCCGGGTACGCTTTATCGGTATGTCTTGAATGGCCAAGACAACTTTGCCGATCCGGCATCGCAGTATCAACCGGAAGGGGTGCATGGGCCGTCGCAAATTGTCGATCAACATTTTGAGTGGACTGATGAAGGGTGGACTGGGATTCCTGTAGAGTCGATGATTTTCTATGAAGTTCACGTTGGCACATTCACCCCAGAAGGAAGTTTCACCGCCATCATTCCCCGTTTACCAGAACTGAGGGAACTGGGAATTAACGCCATTGAAATCATGCCCATCTCCCAGTTTCCGGGAGACACTCATGTTGAAGCAACTCTTGCATATCGCAACTGGGGCTATGATGGCGTTTATCCTTATGCTGTCCAAAATTCCTACGGTAGTCCAGCCGAACTCAAGCAACTGGTAAATGCTTGCCATCAAAATAATATCGCCGTTGTGCTGGATGTGGTGTATAACCACTTTGGGCCAGAAGGCAACTATATGAGTCAGTTCGCGCCCTATTTTACTAAAACCTATAAAACGCCGTGGGGCGAAGCACTGAATTTCGACGATGCCCATAGTCAGGGTGTGCGAAATTATTTTATCGAAAATGCGCTTTACTGGTTGGGTGAATTCCACATTGATGCATTGCGCCTGGATGCCATTCAAGCAATTTACGACTTGGGGGCGAAGCATTTTTTATGGGAATTGGCGGAAGCAGTTCATCATTTTTCACAACAAGGGCAAAAATGGAAACGCCATTTAATTGCTGAAAGTGACTTGAATAATCCGAAAATAATTCGTCCGGCAGAATTGGGTGGATATGGTCTTGATGCTCAGTGGAGTGATGATTTTCACCATTCATTGCATACACTGTTGACAGGCGATCGCCAAGGATATTATCAAGATTTTGGGCAGTTGGCTGATTTAGCAAAAGCTTATAGTGATACTTTTGTCTACGATTGGAAGTACTCGCCCGATCGCAAACGGTTTCATGGCGTATCTTGCCGCGATCGCCCTTTATCACAGTTTACAGTCTGCATTCAGAATCACGATCAAATCGGCAATCAAATGAAAGGAGAACGCCTCACCCAGCGGATCTCTTTTGAAGGATTAAAGTTAGCTGCTGGCGCTATGCTGCTATCGCCCAACTTACCTCTGTTATTTATGGGAGAAGAATACGGCGAAACTGCACCCTTCATTTACTTTGTCAGTCACTCCGATCCCGATTTAATTCAAGCAGTTCGAGCCGGACGCAAACAAGAATTTGAAGCATTCCACTATGCAGACGATCCCCCAGATCCCGAATCGGCAGAAACTTTCCTCAAGTCTAAACTTAATTGGGAATTACGCAATGAAGGTAAGCACAAAGTTCTGTGGGATTGGTATCGTCAGTTAATTAATTTACGCAAGACGCATCCAGCACTTCTCAACCAAGACCGCAATTTCATCGAAGCGACTAGCGATGAAGATAAGAAGTTGGTCATCGTGCGCCGTTGGTGCGAATCAAGTGAACTAATATTTGTGATGAATTTCAATTCGTCTCCAGTGACAGTGACTCTGCCGTTTAAGCATAATGCTAATAATAAGTTGTTGGACTCTGCTGATACCTCATGGTCTGGGCATGGTTCTGAAGCTGCTGAACATTTGTCTGTGGGTCAAGAAGTGAAATTGCAACCTACTAGTTTAGTACTCTATGAAAAAGGATGAGGCGAAGAGTTAGAACTTAAAGGTTCAAGTAAAAAGGCTTAATGTTTGAGCAATAAGGCTTAAGGTTCGAGCATAAAGGCTTAATGTTTGAGCAATAAGGCTTAATGTTCAAGCAATAAGGCTTAAGGTTCAAGCATAAAGGCTTAATGTTTGAGCAATAAGGCTTAATGTTCAAGCAAGAAGGCTTAAGGTTCAAGCATAAAGGCTTAATGTTTGAGCAAGAAGGCTTAAGGTTCAAGCATAAAGGCTTAATGTTTGAGCAATAAGGCTTAAGGTTCAAGCATAAAGGCTTAATGTTTGAGCTAAGAGGTTGTTTGAAAAGTGGTTGGCTGTGATTTTAGGTACTTATTGATCCCCCCTAACCCCCCTTAATAAGGGGGGAACCGGAATCAACGGAATCAAAGTCCCCCTTTTTAAGGGGGATTTAGGGGGATCTAGAACTTTTCACTACCGAGAAGAGGAATTTTCAAACATCCTATAAAAGGCTCAACGTTCAAGCTCAAAACCTCAAACTCCCCCATTTCCCTCATTCCCCTTACTCTCGACTTTAAAAAACTATGCGAATTCCCACCGCCACTTATCGAATTCAGTTTACACCTCAGTTTGGCTTTGACAACGCCAAAGCGATCGCAGCCTATCTAGCAGATTTGGGTATTTCTGATTTATACGCCTCCCCCATTTTCAAAGCACGATCCGGGAGTACACACGGCTACGATATAGTAGATGCCACTCAACTTAACCCAGAACTGGGAACTAATGAATCCTTTGATGCATTAGTTGATGAAATCCAATCCCTTGGTATGGGCTGGTTACAAGATATTGTGCCCAACCACATGGCTTATAGCAGCGAAAACGATTACTTGATGGACGTATTGGAACACGGCCCAGATTCCAGCTATACCGACTACTTTGACCTTTCTTGGAATGCTCCCTTTGGCGATCGCCAAGAGCGAATTCTTGCGCCACTACTGGGAGATTTCTATGGTGCATCCCTGGAAAACGGACATATTCAACTGCAATACGAAGAAAACGGTTTAACCGTCAACTATTACAGCTTGAAATTGCCGTTGCGCTTAGAATCTTACACAAAATTTATCACCTATAATTTAGGGAAACTCACGCGTACACTGGGACGCAATCATCCCGATTTTATTAAACTATTGGGGATTCTCTACATTCTCAAAAGTGTGCCCTCAGAAGTTGCAGGAAAACAGCGACAAGACCAAATCGCATTTATTAAAGGATTACTTTGGGAACTCTATAATACAAACGATGCTATCCGCGAGTTAATTGACGAAAATATCGAAACTTTTAACGGAGAACCCGGTAATTCAGAAAGCTTTAACCTCCTAGATGAATTACTGAACGACCAGTTTTACCGCCTCGCCTTCTGGAAAGTTGGCGCAGAGGAAATGAATTACCGTCGTTTCTTTACTGTCAATGAACTGATTTCCGTTAAAGTTGAAGAACTGCGGGTTTTTAATAATACCCATAGCTTAATTCAAAAGCTGGTTGAGGAAGGCAAATTTACAGGTTTACGCATCGATCATATTGATGGACTTTATAACCCAATCCAATATCTCGAAAGGCTGCGGGAAAAGACAGGAGATGTTTATATCACCGTCGAGAAGATTTTAGAACTCACCGAAGAACTGCCAGAAAACTGGGAAATAGAAGGTACGTCTGGATATGACTTTTTAAATTATGTAAATGGGGTATTTTGTCAAACAGAAAATGAATTATCCTTTGATAAAATTTACCAAAACTTTATCAGTTCCAGAGTAGATTATGCATCGGTAGTAAAAGATAAAAAGCACCTGATTTTGGAAAAGAATTTAGCAGGTGATATTGACAATCTGGCTCTTTTGTTAAAGAACGTTTCCAGCAAATATCGCTATGGCAATGATTTTACACTGAATGGATTAAAAAGAGCGATCGCCGAAGTTTTGACACTGTTCCCAATTTACCGCACCTACATTACCCCCGATGGAATTGGAGATAGCGATCGCGCTACCATTCAAGAAGTAATTCGCCAAGCCAAAGAACAAGCGCCCCTATTGCAAAACGAACTGACCTTTATTGAAAAGTTAATGCTGTTAGAGTTTGATAATTCTCTGACTCAAACAGAACGCGAACAGTGGATATATTTTGTCTTACGGATGCAGCAATACAGCGGCCCGCTAATGGCAAAAGGCGTAGAAGACACCACATTATATGTTTACAATCGGTTGCTGTCGCTGAATGAAGTCGGGGGAAATCCTGGTCATTTTGGCATCAACTTAGCCAAATTTCATGCATTTAACAAACAGCATCAAGAAACCTGGCCTCACACAATGAACACCACAGCTACCCACGACACCAAACGCGGCGAAGATGTGCGGGCCAGATTGAATGTCCTCTCAGAAATCCCCGATGAATGGGATCAGCAGGTAAATACCTGGAGTGCGATTAATCGGGGACATCGTAGCGATCGCCACGGCTTCGCTATACCCGATCGCAACGATGAGTATTTTCTCTATCAAACCCTAGTAGGGGCGTTTCCTTTTGCCGAACAAGACCATGCATCCTTCGTGGAACGAGTAAAGGACTATATAATAAAGGCAATACGAGAAGCGAAGGTGCATACAGCCTGGTTACGACCTGATAGCGAGTATGAGGAAGCTTGTACCTCCTTTATTGAGAAAGTACTAAATCCTGCTATCTCCGGCGAATTTCTAGAAGCCTTTCGTCCCTTTCAAGCGCGAATTGCAGAGTATGGTATCTTCAATTCCCTTTCCCAAACTCTACTGAAGATTACCGCACCCGGCGTACCCGACTTATACCAGGGAACGGAACTTTGGGAACTGAGTCTAGTCGATCCAGATAATCGCCGTCCCGTGGATTTTGAACAGCGACGTACTTACTTAAGCGCCATCCGCGAACAGGTAAAAACAGACATTCTCGGATTAATTCAGGAGTTACTAAACGACAAAACAGACGGCAGAATCAAACTGTTTTTAACGGCTCAATTACTCCAAGCCAGAACAAACTATGTCTCATTATTCCAGGATGGCGACTATGTACCGTTAGAAGTTCAAGGAACCTACGCCAATCACATTATCGCCTTTGCACGGCGCGAGGGGAATCAAACAGCGATCGCGATCGCACCTCGCTTTTTAACCAGCCTCATCCAGCCAGGAGAAAACCCCAACGGCTTGTCAGTATGGCAAGATACACGCCTGCTACTACCCCCTGGAACTCCCCTCACCTGGAAAAACGTCATCACTCAAGAACCCTTACAGGCAACAGAAACATTATCTATCGGATCTGCCCTCGCTCATTTTCCAGTCGCCCTATTAGTTAGTAGCGCTGAGTAAAAAGATAAATCTATCTCACGCAGAGAAATGCCGTCAAATCTCTGCGTATCTCTGCGATTCCCTTCTCTACGAGACGCTTTGCGAATGTGTTCCTCTGCCTTAAAAAAAATTCTTCCAACCTCCTCACACCCCGTCAAATTGAATTATGATCACTCCCCCAGCACTTACCACCACCCGGATTGACAGCGTGCGGGCCCATATCAAAAAAACCTGGAAAACCTTAACGCGATCGCACGAACACTTATTACAATCTGCCAAAGATACCAAACTAGACCACAAACCAGGCACTCCCTGGATCGTCTACATTTCCCCCTTAGAAGATTGTCCCAACATTCAGACAGTGTTAGAGCGATCGCTATCTTCCAAAGATATGCAACAGCTAGAAATTCGCACTTTGCCCGCAGAAGTCGAAGCGATTAAACAGCATGGGTTACTATACCTACCAGGCCCTTACGTCGTACCAGGTGGTCGATTTAACGAAATGTATGGCTGGGACAGCTACTTTATATTACTAGGACTTTTGCACGATGAAGAATGGGAGCTAGCGCAAAGCCAGGTTGACCAATTATTGTACCAAGTGCAACATTACGGCACGATCCTCAACGCCAACCGGACTTATATGCTGTCGCGATCGCAACCTCCCGTCCTCAGCATGATGGTTTTGGCACTATTCCAGCACACCCAGGATGAAGAGTGGTTGAGATCAACCGTACCACTGCTAGAGCAATTTTATTATTACTGGGTAGTACCGCCCCATTTGAATCCCGGAACCGGCTTATCCAGATTTTATGCCTTTGGCGAAGGCCCCGCGCCAGAAGTTGTGTTCTCCGAGCGAGATGAGGAGGGAAAAAGCCACTATGATCGCGTCAAGGAATATTACCAAACCTTTGAGATTGACGATTACGACGTTAATCTTTACTACGATCGGGAAGATGACAAACTGACCCATCTATTTTACAAGGCCGATCGCACCATGCGCGAGTCCGGTTTTGATATCACCAACCGATTTGGCCCCTTCAGTGCTGATATCCTCCACTATGCTCCTGTGTGCCTCAACAGTTTGCTATATCAGGTAGAACAAGACTTAGCGCAAATTAACGCTATTTTGGGGAACGAACAACTAGAAAAACAATGGCGCGATCGCGGTGCATATCGGCGCGATCGGATCGATCAATTTCTCTGGAATGAAGAACGAGGACTCTATTGCGACTATCACTTCCAGAGTGGAAAACGCCGTTGCTACGAATTTGCTACCACATTCTATCCCCTGTGGCTAGGAATTTCTTCTCAAGCCCAAGCGCAGCGCGTCGTGGAAAATCTCTCTTTGTTTGAAGCCCCAGGCGGAATTCTTACCAGTACTCATATCACCGGAAACCAATGGGATGCTCCCTTCGGTTGGGCACCATTGACGTTCATTGCTATCCAGGGACTTCACCGTTATGGGTTTCATACAGAAGGCGATCGCATTGCCAACAAATTTCTGGCTATGGTAATTAAAGAATTCGAGCGTCACAATACCCTAGTTGAGAAATATGATGTTGAACGCTGTTCTGCCAACGTTTCCGATGAAATCTCCTTTGGATATAGTTCTAACGAAGTTGGCTTCGGCTGGACAAATGGAGTCATTCTGGAACTCTTAGCAGGCGGTGGGAAAAAAGTTTAAATAAAAAGGCGTGAGTTTTTCCTCATGCCTTTATTTTATTTATTACACTTGACTCTATGAGCATCTCGCCCAGTCGACTTAAAGAACTCCAAAATATCCCTGATACAGCGATTGATACTTCAGATATTCCTGAATTAGATCGGCAATTGTGGGATACAGCCAAAAGGGTAAAAGCTGTTAGCCAAGAAGCCACATTAATTAAACTAGATCGAGATATTTTGGATTAGGTTTAAAAGCAAAGGAAAAGGCTACGAAACTCTAATTAACTCTGCTCTGCGCTCTTATATTGAGCATAATTCATCGCTATAACGCCTTACCTTACTGGCTCGTACCTTGAGGAATAATCACAATGGTTCAATCAGCCCCAAAAATTCTAAATGTTGATGAATTTATTAGCCAGTACGGTGAGTGCGATCGCTATGAACTAATTGATGGTGAATTAATTGAGATGGAACCAACCGGGCCACACGAGCAAGTATCTGCATTGATTGGGCGAAAACTGAATGTAGAAATTGATCGTCAGGATCTAAGCTATTTTATTCCCCATCGCTGTCTAATCAAACTCTTAGGAACAGAAACAGCTTTTCGCCCCGATGTAATTGTGTTAGACCAAACTCAATTGATTAATGAACCGTTGTGGAAACAAGAGCCTGTAATTACATCTGGAAACTCAATAAAACTGATTGCTGAAATTGTTAGCACAAACTGGCAGAATGATTACGCCCGGAAAGCTGAAGACTATGCCCTGTTAGGAGTTCTTGAATATTGGATTGTTGATTATTTAGGTCTTGGTGGCAGAGAATATATTGGGAAACCCAAACAGCCAACGGTGACAATTTGTAACCTAATAGAGGATGAGTATCAAAAACAATTATTTCAAAACAACGATCGACTTATCTCCTCAATCTTTCCTAACTTGCAATTAACGGCACAACAAATATTTTCGACTGGACAATCTGTTGCCAAGTAGTTTATATAAATCGCAACGCAATTATAGCAATTCTATTTGATTGCCCCTCCACCGAGAAAATCAGATCCCCAACTTCTTGAAGAAGTCGGGGATCTTTTCGTTCATAAATGTTTTTCACATGCCGTATCAGCACCTACTATATCAGCACCTAATTATTATCATCTTTACGCTTATCGTAAGGTTCACCTGTAAAAGGTTGTACACCTGTAGCAGGATAAGCGTCATCATTAGGCCCAAAAATCCGCATTGCAGCTTCAGAAATATACTTGGTTATGTTCGCAATGATGTTGGAAATAGCCATAATATTGGACTCCTTATTTTTGAGTCGCTTTAATTGTGCTAGCTATACTGTAATACTGATATTCAAGCCTTGCTCTTATTCTCAATATATTGAGACTATATGCAATGTTTATTCAGATAACTTTGCAATACTTTAGCTTGTCAAAAAGTCAAACTCTTCTCTTCGATTCTAATTGTAACATAGTTGTTTCTTTCAACCCATTTGGGAAAATAGCGAAGCAAAACAAACTTTCTCTGACAGGATATTATTTTCCTTGATTAGCCACCCGCTCTAATTAACATTATTGCGCGCCATCACTATTAAAAAATATTAAGTATTTGATGAAGTTAGTATTAAGCTAGCGATAAATCTACTGCTCTACAGCAATCTCAGGCAATATACTTGCAGGGAGTTGACATTATTTATGGTAAATATTACCATAAATAAAAGAAGCATCTTGTAAGGAAGCTCTTGCATGACAACTTTGCCAGATTTGGACTATGTATATAAACAGCAAAGCCAGCAGAACCAGGAACTAAACCTTTCTGCCGATGACTACAGCTTGCTGACCGACCTTTACCAGTTAACAATGGCAGCTTGTTACACAGGCGAAGGTATAGAACAACGACGGGCAAGCTTTGAATTGTCTGTCAGACGATTGCCAGAGGGTTTTGGTTATTTGATTGCAATGGGGCTGACGCAGGCATTAGAATATTTAGCCAAAATCCGCTTTAGTTCCGCGCAAATTGCGGCATTACAGGCAACGGGAATTTTCGCTCACGCAAGCGATCGCTTTTGGTCACTTTTAGCTGAGGGAAAGTTTACGGGTGATGTTTGGGCAGTACCGGAAGGGACGGCTGTGTTTGCCAATCAACCACTGTTGCGGGTGGAAGCACCCCTTTGGCAAGCGCAACTAGTGGAAACTTACCTTTTAAATACGATTAATTACCAGACTTTGATTGCCACAAAAGCAGCCCGGTTGCGGGATGTAGCGGGGGAATCAGCAACACTTTTAGAATTTGGGACAAGACGGGCATTTAGCCCCCAAGGGTCTTTGTGGGCGGCGCGGGCGGCGTTGGCGGGTGGGTTAGATTCCACTTCCAATGTGTTAGCAGCACTACAACTGGGAGAAAAGCCAAGTGGTACGATGGCACACGCCTTAGTGATGGCATTGTCAGCAATAGAAGGCACTGAAGAACAAGCTTTTAGTGCATTTCATCGATATTTTCCGGGTGCGCCATTGCTGATTGATACTTACGATACCATTGCTGCTGCCCAGCGCTTGGCGGAAAAAGTAAATTCCGGGGAAATGCAATTAACAGGAGTGAGATTAGACTCAGGAGATTTAGTTACCTTATCAAAGCAGGTGCGATCGCTCCTTCCCGGTGTGCCAATTTTTGCCAGTGGCGACTTGGATGAGTGGGAAATTGCCAGATTAAAAGCTGCTGGGGCCGAAATTGATGGTTACGGGCTGGGAACGCGACTAGTTACAGGTTCGCCTGTCAACGGAGTTTATAAACTTGTAGACATTGATGGCATCCCAGTGATGAAGCAGTCAAGTGGTAAAGTTACTTATCCAGGACGGAAGCAGATTTTTCGCTCGTTTACGGGAGGTAAGGTAAAAGCAGACAGGTTGGGACTTTTAGGTGAAAGTTCTGTGGAAGAAGAACCTTTGTTGCAGTTGGTAGTGCAAGAAGGTAAACGGGTGCAGGCGTTGGAGTCGTTGGCAACAATTCGTCAGCGTACCGCCGCCTCAGTTGCGAGTTTGCCACAGGAAACACGGCGTTTGCACGATCCTGTCTCGATGCAGGTGGAAATTTCTGAGGGGTTACGGGTGTTGACTGAAGAAACTAAGAAACGAACCGCCAAGGACGCAAAGGACGCAAAGTAAGATGATGAAAATTGCTTTGTTTGGAACTAGTGCCGATCCACCAACTGCGGGACATCAAAAAATTCTGAGTTGGTTGTCTGAGCGTTATGATTGGGTTGCGGTTTGGGCGGCGGATAATCCGTTTAAGTCTCATCAAACACCCTTAGAACATCGGGCGGCAATGTTGCGACTGTTGATTGCGGATATAGACGCGCCACGGCACAATATTGCTTTGGAACAAGAATTGAGTAGCTTCCGAACGCTGGAAACAGTGGAAAAAGCGAAGCTTATTTGGGGTGAAGACGCTGAATTAACGATGATCATTGGTTCAGATTTACTGAGTCAGCTACCACGTTGGTATCGCATTGAAGATTTGTTACAGCAAGTGCAACTACTGATTGTACCGCGACCCGGATATGCAATAGATGAATCTAGTTCAGAGGTAGTGCAAAAGCTGGGAGGGAAAATTGCGATCGCTAGTCTGACCGGTCTAGATGTTTCCTCAACAGCGTACCGCGAACATGGAGATCCCCATGCCCTCACAGCCCCTGTAGTTGCCTATATTAATCGAGAGCATTTGTACGAATGCCAGGACGTTCACAAAAAAAGATACCAACTCCGTTAAACCAACAACCTTTGGCCGATTTCAAGGTTGGTGTTGATAATGTAATTTTTTCTGTAGATACTGTACAAAATCGGCTGTTAGTTCTACTCGTAATGCGACAGCAAGAACCATTTTTAAATCATTGGAGTCTTCCTGGTACTTTGGTACGTCCAGGAGAGTCTTTAGAAGATGCCGCTTATCGCATTATGGCGGAGAAAATTAAGGTCAACAATCTCTATTTAGAACAACTGTATACATTTGGCGGGCCAAATCGCGATCCACGGGAAGCAACTGATAGTTATGGTGTGCGTTATTTATCAGTTAGTTACTTTGCCCTAGTGCGATTTGAAGAAGCCGAATTGATTGCCGATCGCATGACTGGCATAGCTTGGTATCCGGTAAAACAAGTGCCGCAATTAGCTTTTGACCATAACGAAATTCTGGCTTATGGACACAGGCGATTACGAAATAAATTAGAGTATAGCCCGGTGGCTTTTGAAGTCTTGCCAGAAATGTTCACCTTGAATGATTTATATCAGTTATACGCCACAGTTTTAGGTGATAACTTTTCCGATTATTCTAATTTTCGGGCGCGTCTACTCAAGTTAGGTTTTTTATGCGATACCGGAATTAAAGTATCACGGGGTGCTGGCCGTCCGGCTAGCTTGTATAAGTTTGACGCCGAAGCTTTTGCTCCCTTAAAAGATAAACCTTTGGTGTTTATTTAATCAATCTCGACCCCAAGTCCAGAGTTAAAAGTCTTAAGTCCAGAGTAACTTATGACTCTTGACAAATGACAAATGACCAATGACAAATGACAAATAATATGAAAATTGCGATCGCTCAAATTAATCCTACTATTGGTGATTTGCTTTTAAATGCCCAAAAAATCCTGGAGGCAGCACAACGCGCAGCATCTAGCGGTGCGCGTTTGTTGTTGACACCAGAACTTTCTTTGTGTGGCTATCCACCAAGAGATTTATTACTAAATCCTAGTTTTGTGGAAGCAATGGGCATCACTTTACAAAACTTGGCTGAGGATTTACCACCAAATTTAGCTGTGTTGGTAGGAACTGTTGAACCGAACCTCAATGCACATATTAGTGGCGGTAAAAGCTTATTTAACAGCATGGCTTTGTTAGAAAATGGCCAGGTAAAGCAAGTTTTTCACAAGCGACTTTTGCCTACTTACGATGTCTTTGATGAACGTCGCTATTTTGAACCAGGCTTGCAAGCTAATTATTTCACTTTAGATAATATCGATATTGGCGTAACTATTTGCGAAGATTTATGGAACGACGAGGAATTTTGGGGCAAACGTAGTTATACAGTAAATCCGATTGCTGACTTAGCAATTTTGGGTGTAGATTTGATTGTCAATTTGTCTGCTTCGCCCTACACAGTTGGCAAGCAGCAGTTTCGTGAAACTATGCTCAGGCATAGTGCAGTACGTTTTCAACAACCGATGATTTACACTAATCAGGTTGGGGGAAATGATGACCTAATTTTTGATGGGCAGAGTTTTGCCTTGAATCGTCAAGGTGAAGTTATGTGTCGCGCCTGTGGCTTTGATACAGATTTAGTAGTTGTTGAATTTGATGAAACCCAATGTGATTTTCAATTAGGTACTATAGCACCTGTGTATGAATCGGAAGATGAAGAAATCTGGCAAGCTTTAGTTTTGGGAGTGCGAGATTACGCTCGTAAGTGTCGCTTTTCTAAAGTAGTGTTGGGTTTAAGTGGCGGGATTGACTCTGCAATAGTAGCTGCGATCGCAACTGCTGCACTTGGTAAAGAAAATGTCCTTGGCGTTCTCATGCCTTCCCCTTACAGTTCGGAGCATTCCATCAGTGATGCTGTGGCATTAGCCGAAAATTTGGGGATTAAGACTAATCTTTTACCAATTGGCGAGTTAATGCAAGGCTTCGATCAAACATTAGGTGATTTGTTTGCGGGTACGGAGTTTGGACTGGCTGAGGAGAATATCCAATCTCGGATTCGCGGTAATTTATTAATGGCGATCGCTAATAAATTTGGTTATTTGCTTTTATCTACAGGTAACAAGTCAGAAATGGCTGTGGGTTACTGTACTCTCTACGGCGATATGAATGGCGGGTTAGCGGTGATTGCAGATGTTCCTAAAACCCGCGTGTATTCACTTTGCCATTGGTTAAATCGCAATAATGAAATCATCCCGCAAAACGTTTTGACTAAAGCACCCAGCGCCGAACTCAAACCAAGCCAAGTGGATCAAGACTCTCTACCGCCTTACGAAATTTTGGACGATATTTTGCAACGCCTAGTTCACAACCACCAATCAGCAGCGCAAATTGTTGCAGCCGGTCACGATCCGGTGATTGTAGACAGAGTAATCCAAATGGTGGCGCGGGCTGAATTTAAACGGCGACAAGCACCTCCCGGCTTAAAAATCACCGATCGCGCCTTTGGAACTGGTTGGCGAATGCCCATCGCTAGTAACTGGGTTGGTGTCAAAAAGGCTTATCAGGCTAAAACTACAGCTACACCTAACCTTAGTTTATTGTGATGGACAAGATGCTCATCCGCGTTGTCCAGGCGCGGATAAGCATTAACATTGAAACTAGAGTCTCAAAGAAAATTATGTTAGATGAAGCAAATCTTGAACAACGTTTAGCGATTCTTGAACAAACAGTTGCAGATATCAAACATCAAGTTATTGATGCGCCTACCTATAGTAATTGGCTGGAAAAGGTTATTGGCTCAATCTCTGATGAACCAGCATTTTTGGAAGCTTTAGAGTATGGTCGGTCATTACGCCACGCTGACATATTTACAGAAGAGACTGGCGAACAACTGTGAGATATCTATTGGACACTGACCATATCAGTTTTCTTCAAAGACGCTCAGGAACAGAGTTTTTAACATTAGCTGCTCATATTGCCCAGCATCAGGCTACAGATTTTGCTTTTTCTATTGTTAGTTTCCATGAGCAAGTAATTGGCGCTCATACCTTTATTACTCGTTCCCAAACACCTGCTGATGTCGTTCGGGGATATACTCTACTAATGGAAATCATTCGGGGGTTTTCGGCAGCACCAATTTTACCATTTGATGCTGGAGCAATAACCATATTTGAAGGGTTACGAGCGCAAAGGGTTCGCATAGCCACAATGGATTAAAGAATAGCTTCGATTGCACTTTCACGGAGCTTAGTATTATTGACTCGCAACACTAGCGACTTTAGCAAAGTTCCAAACTTGATGACACAGGATTGGACAGTGGAAACTCCAAAGTGAATTAAAGAGCCAAAGATTTACTTTCAACCTTCACTGTTTAACTTTTGAACTCGAAGCTTGCACCTTTGAACACGAGTTGTCGAGTTAAAAGGGCGATCGCTTGACCTTTTATCCTCGAAGTTGCACCTTTTATCCTCGAAGTTGCACCTTTTATCCTCGAAGTTGAGCCTTTTATCCTCAAAGTTGCGCCTTTAACCCTCAAAGTTGCACCTTTAACCCTCATCATTCTGCTTCTGAACTTAAAGCTTGCACCTCAGAATACAAATTGTCGAGTTAAAAGGGCGTAGGCATAGCCTGTCGGAGACATTGCTCAACCTCTAAGCCGAACCAATAGGCTATTTTTACTCATCTAAACGGTGTGCGATCGCATTCAGCAACTCCTCAAAGTCTGATTCGCTGTGAATATCAGGGGTAAGCGTGTTCATATCTTTTAGCAGGTTAGTCAGTTCCGCGATCGTGTTGCGAATCTCGGTGTATTGGTCAATTTCTTCACGAAATCCCTGTAAGTTAGCTGCACCAACTTCTTTCATAGCTTCGTCTAATTCTTTAATTTCGTCTTCCCAATGCTTAATATATTTAAGTCTTGCAACAGCCTTATAAATTTGGGCATCCGCTAACACAATCGGGAAAATCCGATTATAAAACTCTCCATTTTTAGCAATTTGCACTAGCTCAAACATGCAATTGGGAGATTTTAAATACTTGTCACTAATAACCGCGATCGCACATTTACCGCGTCCAATCCGTTCCATGAAAGCTTTAATCAGTCCTTTGTAGCCCAAATCGCGTTTATCGCGGATGATTTTGATTCCTTTTGCCTGGAAAGTCCCATCTAGTTTATTGACAAATTGCTCACTTTCTCCGCCCCAAGCATAAGAGATGAAAATTTCCTTCTCGAATTCCATTGCAGATTGACTATTGATAATGGGTTTTTCTTCTTGATTGCTATCTCCTAGCCGATGTGTCAATGATTCATCTCGCTTTCGTTCCAGTTCATTTTGCAACTGTGCTGGCAGACTCCAGATGACATCATATTTGAGGTTAGAGTATAGTTTTAGACGACATCAATTTTTAAAATGATGTTTATACTTAGAACTCAATAAATGAAAGCAGGTGCATAATGAAACTACAAGATTTCTTGGGAAAAGATGAGAAATGGTCATTTGATGCGATCGCAGAAGATGCAGACTTAGCTCGTCAGATTCAGATATTGTTAAACGGCTTAGGTTTGCTGGAACCTCCAGCCGATGGTAAATTTGGCCCTGTTTCTGTGATAGCTCTCAAAAAATTTCAAGAATTAATAAAGACTGAAGAGAGTGGCTTTTTAGGAGCAGTCACAGCCAAAAAACTAATTGAAACCAAAATAGACGATCTTCCTAAACCCCCCTTAAAACTAGGCAATGACATCGCTAGTAAGATTGTGAAATACATGCTATCCAAAGGTTATCAGGTATTTACCAATCCCAAAGAATACAACATTGTTTATGTAGAGGGCATAGATGCAGACTGGACTCTCAACAGTGATACACCCAATCAATTTAACGATCGCCGTATTGTGATTGAAGTAGTAAATGGCGTTCCCAAAATCGTAGATCACTGGGAAGCGACTACAGAACCAGGGAGGTACTACACTTATAATCCGATGAATCCCAAAGGAGCAGCTAGGATTCAGTTTGGACAATACAAAGCTTGGGCTGTTGGTACTCACGGCACAGCCGAACCTCATGAAGCGTTAGTGCAAGTTGGAGATATAACTGTTTGTAGAGATTTCAATAAAGATTTTACACGGACTGGCGACAAACTTGATACAGGTGATAATTTTTACGTTAATCAACACTACGGCTTTGATTTCCCCCGGAATGATATTCGCCTTGCTAGCGCGGGTTGTTTAGTGGGGCGTACCCGTGAGGGACATAGAGAGTTTATGGCAATTATTAAACAAGACCGCCGTTATGTGGCTAATCGTAAATATACTTTCTACACTACCGTGATTCCTGGAGATGATTTACTGTAAAGTTTCCAGAATGAAGTAATAGTTAATTGGTAGTACTTGTTGTTGTGATGCAACGTGTAGTAGAGGCGCATAGTTCATTGGTGTAAACTTAAGCTCAAACACATGTACCACATACGGTTTACCCCACCCCAGTTTTGGCTTTAGACAAAACGGGGTGGGGTGATGCGGTGAGTAACCGTAAGTGAATGAACTCAATGTCTAACTTTGCTCTTGTGGTTGCCCTATTTGTGCCGTCAATTTCTCTTTATCCAGCCTGCGTTTTTTGGCGTAAAGTTGAATAGTGACTGCCATCAAAATAATCATAGCGAAAATAGCCCAAGCAGCGATATCTGTAGGGAGATTATTCTTAAACACAGCCAGCAACACGATCGCTACTAACATAACTGTAGGCGCTTCATTTAAAGCACGTAATTGCTGACCACTCCAGCGACATTCATCTACTGCTAATTTCTTCATCAGCCGAGCGCAGTAATGATGATAGCCAATTAAAATAGCCACAAACAGCAGTTTGATATGCAACCAACCCTCTTTTAAAATATCCGGTTCAGTGCTTACTAAACCAATGGCCATTGCGATCGTCACAAACATTCCTGGGTTAGTGATGATAGAGTAAAGGCGCTTTTCCATAATTTGATACTGATTTTTCAGTATCGTTCGTGCTGGTTCAGGTTCAACGTTCGCTTCAACGTGATAGATAAAAAGACGTACAAGGTAGAATAAACCAGCGAACCAAACTACAAACCCGACAATATGAAAGGCTTTAAACCATGAATAAGCCACGAATCATAATCTCCTTTACTTGTGGTTGTGATCCATTTTTAATGGTAATAAAAAGTAGTCAGTCGCCAGAATTCAGAATTCAGAATATTCCACCTATTAAAGGATGGAGTTTTAACAATAAATAACATTTGAATTCTGCCACTCAATCTTCCATTTAGCGAACTACAGTGATGATTTTGCATCCTCTACTAATTGATTCTGACTCCTATTATCGGTAGCGGGGCGTTTAGCCCATTCTGAATTCTGACTCTTGAATCGTGACATCCATTTTTATAATATCGATTTTTGCCAAAGCTATATTGTCAATGAACATCTTTACGACGTACAAAGGGTAAAAGGTCTTCCAAAATCGCCTCGTGGTAATGTTCTTGAGGATAATGTCCAACGTTATTAAGTTTTATTAATTCAGTATTTGGTACGGAATTGGCAAAGTTTTCGGCAATATCTATAGGTAGCCAAGGGTCAATCATACCCCATTGAATTAGAATTGGTTGTTGCCATTCTTTAAAGCCAGTTTGTATTTCTGTCATGGCTGAATCAAGCTGTAAATTGCGAATACTTGCTAAGAGACTTCGACCAGATGAAGAACTTTTTAAAAATGGTTTTCGATAAATATCTAAATCCTTATCTCCTATGCGATAACGGCTTCCGCCTTCTAGCGTCCGATCGACTAATAAGGGGTCTTGGGTCATGACTTCACCTGCTAAAGGTAAACCCATTTGTTTAATTTTCCAGGGTAATTTAGCATCTGTTGAAATTGGTGTATTTAAAATAGCTAAATTAGCAATTTGTTCTGGATGACGCAAAGCATATTGTAGTCCTACAGAACCTAAAAAACCTTGGACAACTAAAGAAAAATGCTCGAGTTCTAAAGCTTTAATAAATCCTTCTAAAGCTGTGATAAAAGCATCGGGAGTGTAAGCAAAATCTCGTTTTTCTGGTTTAGCAGAAAAGCCGTAACCAATCCAATCTGGAGCGATCGCTCTTGTCCCCTGATTCGCCAACGCAGGTATAATATGACGCCAACTATAACTTTGTGAAACTAAGCCGTGTAGCAACAACACAGGCGCTAAGTCACTTCTACCGATTGGTAAAGATTCCCGATAAAACCATTCCAGTGAATCTACATTGATTTTATGTTCTGTTATTGACACGTTATTTTCCTATATTGGGCATTGGGAATTGGGCATGGGGCATTGGGCATTGGGCATTAGTTATTCTTTCTTCCCGCACTCCCCCTGCTTCCCCTGCTCCCCCTGCTCCCTCATCCCCCTATTCCCTGAGAAATAATCATCTCACGAATCGCATAAGCTGTAGCGGGTGCTAGTAAAACGCCGTTGCGATAGTGTCCGGTAGCTAGGAGGACGTTACTAAACCCTGGCAACTTACCAATAACTGGGGCTGGTCGTCCTTCAGGGCGGGGACGTAACCCTGACCAAGTGCGGATAATTTTTGCTGTGGCTAATTCTGGGCAAAATGCGATCGCTTGTTCTCTAACAGATTCCAGAAGTTCTTGATTTGGCGGTATCTCATCGCCATTGCTAGAAAATTCCACTGTTGCGCCTACCCAATAATCTCCGCCGCCCACAGGAACAATATGAACATCATTACCCGTTATCGCTGGCTGGAAATCGGGATTGCCTAATGGATGCCCCACACGCATGTGCAACGCTTGCCCAAGTACAGGGCGGATATCAATTATCTGATTTAATTTTGCCGTTAGCGGTGTTGAACCTAACCCTGCTGCAATTACAAACCAATCAGCGGCTATTTTTGCTTCTGTAGTCTCAAGTTGATTGCAAAATTCAGGTGTTGAAGTTGAGGCATCCAAAACAGTCACGCCAAATTTGAAAGTTACACCATTTCGCTGGGCAGCCTCAACTAAAGCTAATGTCAGGGCTGTTGGATCGAGTTGACGGTCTTGGGGAGAATAGACAGCGCCAGTAATTTTTTCGCAATAGACTTGAGGACAGATATTCTGGAGTTTAGCAGTGTCCCAAATTTCTAAATTCCAGTCTTGAGAGTGGCGAACTTCTACAAGTTTTTCCCATGCTGACATTCCCTCTAGGGAAGAATCAGACAAAAGCATGAGAATTCCCTGACGATTAAAAGGGATTTTGCGACCTGTTAAAGCTTCTAGTTCAGGAATCAAGGTTTCATAGCGTTGGATGCTGGTTTGTCGCATCTGCCAAGCTTTACCCTTGATTTTTTGGCTGATTGCGCCCATTAAAACGCCAAGTGCAGCGCCCGTGGAAGCTTGTGCTGGTGGTTGGCGATCGCAAACTGTAATTTTCAGCCCTTTTACTAGACTCAGTTCGTAAGCGATCGCAGCCCCAACCACACCACAACCGATAATAACTACATTCATAACTTGTGTTTCAAGTGAGGAGTTAGAAGTGAGAAGTTAAAAATTCTTAACTCCTAACTCCTAACTCTTAACTCCTAACTCCTAACTCTTAACTCCTAACTCTCTTCTTTTTTCGGAAGCAGTTGGAGAAATTTGTCAATCTCTGCGAAAGCAGCTTGGGATTGGTTCAAGGCAACTAGAGGATTGCCAGCACTAGTAGCTTTATCGAGTTTAACCAGGTCTTTAAAAAAATCTCGCGTTATTTGACGTGCTGTGGGTTGGTCTTTGGGTAGAAGGTTAGGAGTGACATAAGTCAGATTCAGCTTTGCTTCTGTTATGGGCCCATGTATAAAATTACGCACATTGATCCAATCACCTCTTTTAATCAGGTTTGTCAACTCTTGTGAGCGATCGCGCACAGCCTGAATTTCAGGAACATAAGCCTGAATTTTTTCAAGTTGTACTGCTGTGTAAGTCGGAGGTGCCACCGCAACACCAGGGCCACCACAACTAATCAGGAATGTGGCCAATAGTACTAGGAAAAATGAAAAAATCGAGCGTTGACGCACCATATATTCAACTTAATTGCTTTTGGTTTACCGATTCACAGTGTCATTTTAGATCGCTAGCGCAGTCAATCGTTCTTGTCAGCCAAGGATTTTGCAGAAAATCTTGATATTTTCTCCAAAGAGCAGAGTTCCATCTGCTTTTGAGTAATTTTTAAGTACAATTACTTAATAGGTGTTAGGCAGTCCCAACAAGAAGCGATATTTGGTTTCTGTTAGTAACTGAACGTGAGTTCGATGAACCTCTCCCTCCCATCCTCCCTCTCCGAAACGGAAAGGGAGGAGCAAGGAAAAATTCAGCTTTTTGCTCCCCTCTCCGACACAGAGAGGGACTGGGGGAGAGGTCAAATAAAACTTGTCGAACTCACGTTAACTGATATTGTTAGGGAAATATGACTTAGAGTTGCTAAATCTTAAAGGTCTTGATAAGCTGAAACACCAATATATATAAGCCTTCTGGCGGTTTTTCTGTCTTCACATCCCCGAAGATGCCGACGCAATATAGGAGTGTTTTTTAGTGAACGCAGCTGAACAGGCAACGAACCTTGAACTCGCCAGCAACATTGCCACGGTAGTTAATTTGTTCAAATTCGAGTTTCCTGATGCCAAATCCGATCTAAAACCCTGGAAAAATGACCCGGAAACTAGGGAGTTAGTCGATCCAGATTCTATAGATATTGGCTTTCACTTTCCTGGTATTAGCAAATCTTGGCGAAGTCGCAGTATTTTGATTCAAATCCGATTTTATCAAGATCCCATCAATAATTCCCGGCGTGCGATCGGCGTGGAGGTAGCTGGATTTGATCATCGCGGCGAAGCGTGGCGACTTTCTACGGTAGAAAACTGGAGTGTTGTCGGCGCATCTTCGCCTTCTGATGAAATCGAGGATAAGCTCAAACAAATTTGCCGACAGATTTTAGAAGTTTTCAATAAACAAAGTGAATAAGGTACTTCCAAATAAAAAATATCCCAAAACAGACACAAAACCCCTCTCATTTCTCCTCTCTCTGTGTTCTCTGCGGCTCTGTGGTTCGTTTATTTAGATAATTAGAAGTCCCTAAAATCAACTTGTGTCAGAAAAAGTAGTGAGGAATAATACAGAGGATTGCGATCGCTAGCCAGCCTTATCACAATGACTACTGTAATATTTGTACATGGCACAGGCATTAGAGAACGAGAATATAACGAAACCTTTCAGATAATTAGGTATTTGAGCCAGCACGAGAGGCAGTTATCCACAGTGAACCGTATCATCAGGCGTTGCTCACAGTTTCCGAATCTGATTTGAGTGAATATTATGCACCAATAGCTAGAGCAGTTGTGGCTCAAGCAATGTTTATTAGCGAACAGCAAGAAAAATTTCCCCCTATACTCACCGATGCCCAGTTGCGCGACAAAGTTGTGGAATTGCTGACTCTGGCTTTGACAGAGGCGGAGTTAGGATTGGGTGGCTGGTTATTAAAGCCATTTGTTGCACTAGCACAGCACGGCGGAACAAATTATGTCAGAGGAAACCGCCTTGAGTTAACTGATAAAATTTCGCCTATGCCCGGTGATATTTTGTTGTATCAGACGCGGGGTGAAAAAATCAGGGCGTTTATCCAGCAACAAATTGCCCAAGCAGAACCGCCAGTGGTTTTAATCGCCCATAGCTTGGGAGGTATCGCTTGTGTAGATTTGCTAGTGCAGCAGCAGTTGTCTCAGGTGGAATTATTGGTAACAGTTGGTTCGCAAGCACCATTTTTATATGAGATTAACGCCCTCTACAGCTTAGAATATGGGCAGTTATTGCCAGAGCATTTCCCGCAATGGTTGAATATCTACGATTTACGGGATTTTCTCAGTTACGTGGGTAATAGAATTTTCCCCGATCGCGTGCAGGATGTGCAAGTGGATAGTAGACAACCGTTTCCCCGTTCCCACGGTGCTTATTGGACAAATGCCAAAACCTGGGAGGCGATTATTTCGAGGTTGCCATAATGGTTTACTTTTTACGGTATCTAGAAAACCCCACTCCAAACCTCTGCCATACAAGGCTACGGTGTACAGACAAGTCAAATTACCCCCCTCAATCCCCCCTTGGAAAGGGGGGAAGCCGGAAATCCAGTTCCCTCCCCTTTACAAGGGCAGGGTTAGGGTGGGGTAAAAACCAGATTCGTAAACTACTCCAGACTTGTGTGTACACCGTAGCCTCTACAAGCAGAGAGGCTTTAAATTTTCCCCCTTCCCGCGTCGGGAAGGGGGTTAGGGGGTTAGGTCTTTTTCCCCATAACGTGAGAGGCTAAGTCATCATGCAGTTGATGGCTAAACCTGAGCGGACATTTGGCTTAATTGTGGGTATTGAAAAGTACCACGAAACTGCTTGGAATGTCACGGGTGGGGGGCCAGCCGATGACGCGCTGAAATTTGCTCATTGGCTGCATCTGGATGGTGTACCGAAAGAGAATATCCGGTTATGTTTATCAGCACTGCAAGAAAATCATCAGTTAATTGGGGAATGTGGGTTAACTGTAGAGTTAGCAACTGAGCAAAATATCTCCGACATTGTGACTAGGACTTACGCATTGACAAAAAATATCACCTATGGAATCTATAGATGCTAGATA